>NZ_JBRFJH010000002.1:0-271662 GCF_052932205.1 Finegoldia sp. P1-F-LS
TAGAAGAAAATAAGGACACTAAAAATTTAATTATACACTCAGACCAAGGATTTCATTACCAACATAGTACTTGGACTAAAAAACTAGAAAAAATGAATATTAAACAAAGTATGTCAAGAAAAGGAAATTGTCTAGACAATTCTCCAATGGAGAACTTCTTTGGCATCTTGAAACAGGAAATGTTTTATGGAGAAGATTTTAAAAGTTATGATCATTTGAGAAATGAGATTGAAAAATATATTAAATGGTACAATGAAGATAGGATTAAAACAAAATTAAACGGAATGTCCCCTGTTATGTACAGATTACATTCCGCTTAAAAGATTATTAAATTATTCCGTGTTTACGGGTTCAGGTTATTATCGTGCGACTTTTCTACTCTATTTAATCAATTCTTTTACAACTGATTCATCTATTGAGTTTTCTCCACCAAATACATTAACTTTTTCAAATTTTGAGTCTTTGATAGCTTGTTTTGTGCTTTCAGGTACTTCGTTTGATTCTGCTAATAATATTGGGCAATCAATGGAGCCTATTACTAAGCTGTCTGCAAAGTTTGTTCCGTTTGCGATGTTAACTTCTTTTCTATCTTTGAAGCCGTATTCGTAGATTTTCTTTGCTGTTTCGTAACGGTTTGCTCCGGCAATTCTTGTAGGGTTTGGTAGTTTGTTTGCTACTTCCTTAGAGATTGTCTTTTCTCCACCTACAATTATTGCTTTATTGATTTGTTTCAATACTTCTTGTGTTGCTTTTGGTATGTTGTTTGGTTGTACAAGTAGTATTGGCATGTTGTTTTTATTTGCTAGTGGTGCTACTGTCAATGCGTCTGCGAATGTTTCTCCGCTTGCGATGACAGCTTGTGTTGTTCCTGTGCGTTTGATTATTTCTTGTGCAATCTTAGCGCTTGTTTCGTATCTGTCAGATCCAGCTATTGTTTGTACGTTGTATTTTGATAGGCTGTTTTTAGCTTCATCTACTGAATGGTTTCCACCTATTACAACTACATTTTTTGCTCCTAATCTCTTGATTTCTTGTGCTACTACTGAGTCTAATTGATCTTTTTTAACTAGCAAGATTGGTGCTTTTAATGCTTTTGATAATGCTGATGCTGACAAGCTGTCTGCGAATTTTTCGTAGTTTGCTATGATTACTGTTTCAGCTGAGTTGTAGTATTTCTTGGATACTTCTACTGCTGTGTTGATTCTGTCAGCTCCTGCAACTCTTGTTGTTGCTTTTGGTGTTTGAGCTGGTGTTTCTGGTGTTGTTGTTCCAGGTACACTTGGTGTTGGTGTTACACCTGGTGTTGGTGTTGGTGCTGGTGTTGGTGTTGGTGTTCCTGGATTATCCTTACCAGGTTCTACTGGTTTTGTTGTTCCTGGATTATCCTTGCCAGGTTCTACTGGTTTTGTTGTTCCAGCTTTTTGAATCTTTGCTATTTCGTCTTTGATTTCCTTAGCTAATTTGTCAACTTCTACTTGAGTTGCGTCTTCTTTCTTAGTTAAGTCTTCAGCTTTTTTAATCAAATCTTGTAATGCTTTTTGTTGTTCGTCAGTTAATTTAACTTCTTTCTTGTCCAACAAGTTTTGTGCGTCATCTTTTTGACCGATAAGTTGTTTCTTATCAATTTTCTTAACTTCTTTTTCTTTAATCTTAGCCAAAGCATCTGTCAATTTCTTGTTAACTTCATCAACCTTGTCTTGTGGTTGTTGTTCATCAATAGCAGTTTTTGCTTGTTCAATTAATTTGTTAAGTTCAGCTATTTGTTCATCAGTTACATCGTATTTTTCTCGAACTGATACTATTGAATTTGCTTTTAGCATATTTTCTGTCAATTCTTTTGTATTAACAGGATCTTTTGCATTAGGATCTTTTCTGTTGATTACAACATCTTGTAATGTTTCGTTTCCAGCATCGTCGTATGCTTTGATTTGGAATGTGTTTTCGCCAACTTCCAATGGAACTTCTATTTCGAATTCTCCATCAACGCCTTTTTTATCTTCGAATTTATCCCAAGTCTTGTCAACTCTTGAAAGCATATTTCCGTCAAGAGACATTTCCAAATAAGTCATGTTTTCATGACCTTTTACTTTGATCTTAGCCATTGGAGCTTTTTCATCTTTATGTTCTACAGTGTATTCAACTGTTGGAGCTACGAAGTCTTTTCTGATTCTTCTGATGATAGTATCTTCTATATCAACTCCGTGAATATTTGATCCTTTAGCTTTGATTTGTAATTCGTAAACACGTCCATCTTCTAAGCCAGAGATGTCTAATTCGTGATCAAATGAGAAATTGCCATCTTTTCCTTTTTTGCTTTCGATTTTATGAACTACATTATCAACTGGTTTACCATCTTTTGTAATAGTCAATGTTAATTCACTTAATTTATCGACATGAGTAACATTACCTTGTACATGAATCTTCTTGTAAGCGTCTTGGTTTTCTTTGTTTTCGTATTTACCAAATGCAGCATAGTAACCAGGGTTTTCTACTTTGATTACAGGTAAGTTGTAAACTGTAGTGTCTTTTGGTTGTGGTTGTTCTGGTTGTGGTTCTTCTTCTTTTGGTTCTTCTTTTGGTTTAACTATGACTGGAATTGTGTATTCAGTTTCCTTGTCGCCAATTTTTACCTTTACTTTAATTTCATATTTACCAGCTTTGTCAGTAGATTTAATATTGTCTAATATTATAACTTCAGCACCTTCTGGTAAGTTATCGATGTGTTGTTTGATTTCATCTAATCCTGGTATTTTATCATTTACTTTCAATTCAAATGGTTTGACTTCGATTTTAGGAGTCACTCCTGTGTTTACTTTTTCTCCAGCAACATTTCTTGAGTTATCCCAAGCGTAAATGCTTAAGTTAGCCAAGTCAAATCCATCAGCTATTTTGAATGTATAAGAGTAATCTCTATCGATACCAACATCTTTTCCAACTTGTTGTTCATACCATTGACCAGTTTTAGTATTTTCATATCCTACGCTAAATACTCCTGCCAAGTTATCTTTTGCAGTTACAGTTATTTCTCTGTTATCTTTATCGTATTTGTAGCTTAATTTAGGTGCTTCGTTGTCTAATACTATATTGTATTGATATTTTTGTTCCTTATCCTTAGCATCCTTGTAGTCTACGTGACCTTTGATTTGGTAGATATATTGTCCTTGTTCAACTGGATTTCCTTTTGAGTCTTTGAAATCCCAAGCAGCTCCACCAGGAACGTATTCGAAATTGTACTTGCCATTGTCTTTGTACAATCCATTGACTTTTAGAAGAATTGGGTCGATGAATAAGTTTCTCAATGTATTGCCATCTTTATCTAAGATGTCGTATTTTACATCAAGAGCGTTTCTCATGATTGTGATTACTGGTGCAACTTCTTTATTCATTCCATCTTGTTTGTTTGAGTTTACGAATACTGTTGGTTTGCCTTCTACATTCCAAGCGTTCCAGTAATTCCATCCACCTTTTTCTTGTCTTCTCATAAATCCTGATTTGTCTATTCCACCATCTGGATATACTATTGGTTTGTAGTTTACTTGATCGCTGAAATCAGGCATATTATCCAAGAATTGTGGTTGTGACCAATCTCCTTTAAATCCAGTATAAGGCACTGAAAGTGTAGGATTAGTTTTTGATTCGAACATTACATATCCTTGTGCGAATTGATTTTTGTCAATTCCTTCTGTAGATATTGTTGCAGTGTAAGTTACTTCACTGTTAGCTTTTACTGTAACTTGTGGTAATGTTTCTTCTTTTACACGTGATGAATGTTCTGTGTATCTTCCATCTTTTACTTCATCTTTTAATGAGATGTATTTTGGTGTAAATGTGATGTCTTCTTTTTTAGAGTAGTTTTTCAATTTGAAAGTTGCGTTGAATTGTTCTCCAACTTCACCTAATTCTAATTTACCGTCTTCTTTTGTATCTTTTCCACCTGTAGCTGTTACAGTTGCAAATGTCTTAACAACATTTTCAAGGTTTACAAGTCCTGCACCTTGTTGTTTTGGTGTGTACAATGAAGCGCCTTTTACTTCTGTGTCTTCTATTGGTGTAGCTGTGTTCATCATTACCAATACTGTCAAGTATTCTTGGATTGGGTCTGGTTTACCATCAGCAGTTCTATTCAACAAATGATCTTTGTACAATCTTTGCATTACTAATGCACTTGCACCTGCAACTTGTGGAGTTGCCATTGATGTACCACTCATCATTGTATATTTGCCATCGTTAATTGTTGAGTAGATTTGTCCACCAACACCTGCGATGTCTGGTTTCAATCTCAAATCTGGTGTGATTCCCCAAGATGAGAATTCACTCATTTGTCCACCCTTGTCATTTTTAACAGATTTTACTTCTGTAATGTTGATTTGTTGTTTTGGGTTTTTTTCTAATAGTTTTATTAATTGTTCTCCAGCTTCACTACTAATAAATACCGAAGGAAAATCCTTGTTTTCCATTCCTGACATAAATGATAAGTTACTGCCACCATTATTGTAGATTATTATACCGGCTGCATGTTTTGATTTTGCTAATTCAGCCTTATGGTTAAATGAAGCAGATCCTCTTTGTGCAAGAACGATTTTACCTTTTACATCTTGACCTTTGTAATCTGCATCTTCATTTCCTAATCCAACATGAACGTATTCACAATCTCCTGTTGTTGTCTTTTCGTCTGCACCTTCTGCAATACCTGTTGAGATTGGAGTGTCTTCTTGTCCTTTAATTACAACATTTCTTCCTCTAAGTTCTACGTTTTCCATTGATGCTACAGAATATGATGGATCTGCAACTGCAGGGTGTCCTGTAGTACCAAAGTCAGGGTTGATAGCTAAGTTTGTCTTACCTTCGCCACCCCAGTTTGTAACACGATCGTTACCCATGGCAACTGCGCATACAACTCCTGCAGCTTTTGCTTTATTGAATGCTTCATTTGTAGGAGATATTCCTTCTCTACTGTAACCTGAACCCATTCCCAAACTCATGTTCAATACGTCTGCGCCAAGTTTTACAGAATCGTCAATTGCCTTCAACCATACTTCTTCGTAAACTGTAGATACTAATGCATCGTTGCTGAACACCTTCATCGCTAATAATTGTGCATTTGGTGCTACTCCTCTTACTCCTCCAGTTTCTGTATTACCATTTGCAGCAACTATACCAGCTACGTGCATTCCGTGATATCCACCAATACCAGAATCTCTGATTTCTTGAGATTCATCAGCATAGTTGTATCCATAAGGAATCTTGTTGCTGAACCATTTACCTTTTAATTTGTTTGCATCAATAACTTTCTGAACGTCTTCTTTGCTCTTATATTTTTGAAAATCATTAGATTCTAATTGAATATCTTTGTGAGTTGGATCAACACCAGTATCTATAATACTAATTAACATGCCTTGTCCTGAGAAATCGTATTGATCCCACAAAGTATTAGCCTTAATCATTCCAGGAGCTGAAGCCAAAGATGGAGATGCTCCTACTTTTGGTCTTTCAGCCTTCATTTGTGTTGTGACTTTTTTAACTCCTGGTTGTTTTCTCAATTTGTCGATGTCTTTTGCTTTTACTTTAGCTGAGAAGCCTGTTATAACTGCAGAAAATTCATCGTCCTTGTCAACTTTAACGTTTTCTTTCTTCAACTTAGTTTCGATTTTTTCTGAAGTTTTCTTTACCTCTGCTTCAGATGCCTTTACAGCTTTTGAGAATCTCGCACTTTTTACGTTTGGTTCTCTTTCGATAGCAGCCTTGTCACTTGTTTCTACGATTACTTTGACTTCTTGGTCTGCTTTTACGCCTTGTTCTTGAAGTTTAGCATATGTAGTACTGTCTGTTTGGTTAGTTGCAAATGTTGTTGCACTTGGTAATGCCAATGAAAACAATAACACACCAGCTAAAAACTTTTTGGAATATGGTTTCATATTTCCCTCCTATTTCTTATATGCAAAATTAGCAAGAAATTTGCCTTTTTTGCTCATACCATAATTTTACTTAACTAGCTAAAAAATGTCAAACTATTTATAAATTTCAAAATTAATAAATATACTTCTATCGTTTTCATTAAAATAATGATTTGAAATCTTATAATCCGTAAATTAACTTGTTTTATCGAGACAAATTACTGATTATTTTTATTACTCATTGTTTTTATATTATTTAACTGAATAATAATGAGTAAAATAGTCGGGTTTGTTACATTATTTTCCAAAATTATTTTTTGCATAAATTGGTGCGTAAAATCTGTTACCATAAATTTTTCAAATTTTGTTACTATAAACCACAACACAAATACTCTATAATAGAAAAATAGGAGGACGACATGAACACTAAAAAAATTACTACAACAGCGATTTTTATAGCGCTTACAACTTTTTTCACAATGATAGTCAAAATTCCTGTGTCACCTGCGATGGGTTACGTTAATCTCGGAGATTTCATTATATTATTATCCACTGTCGCTTTTGGGCCAGTTATCGGAATGATTGCCGCTGCGTTTGGATCAGCCTTGGCGGATTTATTGCTCGGCTATGCAGCGTTTGCACCATTTACATTCGTTGTCAAAGGTTTGATGGCTCTTGTAATGGGATTGTTCTTGAAAAAAGTCAACAATCAAAAAATATCCACAGTTCTAACTGCGGGTGTTATCTGTGAATTGGTGATGGTTGTTGGATATTACTTCACATCTGTAATTCTTTACGGAAATAAAACAGCAATCGCTACAATTCTTCCAAACTCAGTACAAGCGGCTGTAAACTTCGTGATATTCGCACTTATTTGGAAGAGATTTTTGAAAATAACTGAATCTATGTTGAAAAATTAAATACAAACCAACAAAACACAGCCTGTCACTGATTAGTGATTAGCTGTGTTTTGTTTTTTGTTGAATGCAAAAAGTATCACGTGTGCGAGGACAACTCCGCATATCACATCGATGATGCTGTGTTGTTTGACAAGCATGGTGCTTATGCAAATTCCCACACTCCACAACAAGAAAAATACCTTCGATTTCTTGTTGTCTTTCAATATTTTTCTGAATTGATTGTAGATTATCACGGTTGTCGATACGTGAATGCTCGGACACACGTTATTCGGGGCATCAACCTGTTGAATTTTTCTGATTATCCACGAACAAATATCATTTCCAGTGATGTCTGTAACTCTGATGTCAAGTGCCGTCGGATATATCACATAAATTATCAGTGATATGAACATCGCAGCAAACATCGGGATGATTATGTTGTAGAGGTCGTCGTACGATTTTCTCTTTAATAGGTTGACAAATGGTATCACTAGCATCAAAAACCACGACGAGTAAATAAGTATCGCTGGTTTATAAAAGGGAATGTAGTCGTCTAGTTTCGAATATACTATGTGATAATTTCTGTTGGGTAGTTTTTCCATTGAAAAAAACCACACCAAATACACTGCATAGACTGCGATTATGAATTTGAGTGGGTTTTGATCGTAAATTCGTTTAATGTTTTTCATTTTAATAAAAGTTTCTTCTTTGATATCCTCTTGCTATCGCTATGATTGGCTTGTAGTCTGTGATTTGCGATAGGATTTTGTCCTTCACAATGTCGACAATTTTCTTGTCGTCCATTTTTTCATCGATGTCTACTCTGATGTCGAATATCATCTCGTCGCCTTCTTTTTTAGGACAAATTCTAAAATCGTTCAATATCCAATCTTCGTTGACATCTTTGATGATTTTTTCGACAATTTCGTGTAAATTTTGAACTTTCGGATTGTTGACTGCCAACGGATCCATGTGAATTGTCGAATACACGCCCTTTTTTTCTATCAAATCTCTCTCGATTTGGTCTACCAATGAGTGAAGTTTGATGAATTCTTCGGAGCTGTCAACTTGGACATCCGCAGTTATAAAGATGTGACCTGGACCATAATCGTGAACTCTCAAATCGTGTGCGCCGTAAATTCCATCGTAAGATGTGATGAAATCAGTGATTTCTCGTTCGAATTTTGCAGATGCACCTGTTCCCAAAAGTTTATCCACAGTGTCTGTTATCATTTCGTATCCGTTTTTGATGATGATAAGTCCTCCTAAAAGTCCGATGTAGGCATCTACATTAAGAGAAGTTAATTTGAACACAACAACTGAGATAAGTACGATGGATGTTGAAATACAGTCGCTTCTTGAATCGACAGATGTTGCCATCAACAAATCGGAGTCGATTTTCTTGGAAATTTTGTGGTAAAATTTGCTAAGCCAGAACTTCGCCACAATCGCTATTATTAGAACTACCAATGAATAAATGTTGAATGTGATGGCTTCCGGATGAATAATCTTTTTAAATGATGCAACTACAAGTTTAATACCGATGTAGATGACCAAAATCGTAATCAACGACGAGAAGATGTACTCCAATCTCGAGTGACCGTACGGATGTTTCTCGTCTGCGGGTTTCGTACTCATACTGAAACTTAGAACCATAAGAACGATGCTGAAACAGTCCGACAAGTTGTTGATAGCATCGGCCATTATCGCGATGGAATTGGTCAATAATCCTATTATTAGTTTTGTTGAAAACAAGAATAGGTTGATGAATAATCCCACTGCGCTGCTTAAATTTCCGTAAGATCTACGAGTAGCGAAGCTTTGCGTGTCTTCGTAATTTCTCACAAATTTTTGAATCAAATAATCTATCATAAAATCCTTCCTTAAAATATAATTATCATATTATTATATCAAAGTTTAGCAATAATTTTCAAAATTTATTAAAATTTTACAGTTTCCTTCAGAATAATCAACTTGTCTCCTGCGTTTAACGTGACACTTCCCGTAGGAACGATGATTTCGCCGTTTTTTGCTTGAATCATCACCACAAGTTCGGAATCAATCATGTCGATATCCTTCAATTTCTTACCATTCCAGTTGTTCTTGTCGCTGATTGTGATTTCAACCAAACCGTAGCCTGTCGGATCGAAATACGATTTTCCTCCAATAACAACAGTGTCATTCGCACAAATCACAGTGTCTCCACGCGGAATTACAAGTTTGTTGTTACGGATAATTTTCGCAACGATAATATCGAAATTAAGCCCAATCTCTTTAACTTTCTTACCAACAAGCTCACTATGCTCGTTAATTTGTGTTTCAATAAATCCGACATCGCTTTTCGAGCTGTAGTAGTTGAAAGTTTTAAGCACCGTATCGTCAGGGTCAATCATGTCCGTTTTTCTACAAATAATCGGGAAAAGGGAACCTTGTATCAAACAAGACAACAGACAAATCACGAAAATTATGTGGAACAAATCGACGGATAATTTGGCGTTACTATTGATTACCATAATCGCAAACGCAATCGCAGCCGCTCCTCTGAAGCCCGCCGCAGAAATTACGATGAGCTGATTTTTCTTGTAGCCAAATGGTTTCAAAAGCAAAATACTTGCCAATGGTCTCGCAATAATTGTGATGAAAACCATCACCAAAAAAGCCACAGGAGTAGCCTTCACGATACTTTGCGGATTTGCCAACAGTCCCAATAAAAAGAACAAGCCAATCTGCATTATTCCCGAGAAACCATCGAAGAAGAACACGACCTCTTTTTTCCTGTAATATTCCAAATTCCCAATCATAATCCCCAAAACATACACTGATAGAAACGCATTTCCACCCAAATTCTTGCTAATCGCAAAGGTTAAAAGTGCGCAGGAAATGATGAGAACTGTGAATAGTCCATCTTCTGAAAAATCGATCTTGAAAATCAATTTTTCGGTCAATTTTGCCATCACAAATCCAATCAATAGCCCGATACCAACTTGAAGAAGAATTAGTTTGAACACAGAAGTCTTGGAGCCTACCAAAATCGACAAGAAAATCATAGTCATTGTGTAAGCTGTCGGGTCGTTGGAGCCACTTTCGATTTCAAGCATGGATGCTGTGGAATATTTGAGGTTTAAATTCTTGCTTCGTAAAATCGAACTCACCGAAGCAAAATCCGTAGAACCAACAACTGATCCCAAAAGCATAGACTCCACGAAACTGATTTTAAGCACGAAATAACAAAAAACTCCCGTAAGGACAGATGTCAACACGACACCTGCACTTGCCATGATGACTCCTTGTGTTGTCACTGGTTTTGCCATTTTCAAATTTGTACCGAAACCACCGTAAAACATGATAAACAACAGAGCAACGCTCGAAAATTCGTCAACAAATTTGAAATTATTGAAATCTTTACCGAAAAAATTAAACGATATTCCTAGTAGAATAAACAATAAAAACGATGGAATACCGAATTTATCTGAAAATTTGACAGCCAAAAGCGCCAATAACAGCACAATGGCAACAATTAAAATATACATAAACCCTCCTTGGGGAAATTGATAAATGAATTAATAAAAAATGTTAAATTAATTATAGTATATCATAATCGATATTTATTTTAGTTTGATGAATCAAAAAAGCACCCACATTTTTACATGCAGATGCTTTCTTATTAGTGAATACAAACTTTTATTTTATCTTTAGATTCTTCATCTAGCTTTGCAGCTTTTATCCTGTTATTTTTTAAATATTTACCCCAGATAACCACGAACGCGAAAGCAACGAATGTTACAAATGTTAAAAAGTAAAAGAATAACCTATAACCTTGTGCTCCTGGATTATTATCTATTAATTTTCCTGCCATAACAGAAATAAATACTTCTGGAACGGCTCCAGCTGTCGATATTAGTCCCGCCGCAGTACCAGAATATTCTACAGGAATTCCTCCTTCTGTCATCATAGTCCAGCTCATAGCCATATTCATATTAAAAAATACAACTATAACCGTGAAAATAAATGTAATTATAAATAAAAGGGATGGATTTACAGGAACCAATAATAATACTATTTGAGATAGTAATACTACAAAGTAAGATATAAACATTACCTTATAAGTTCCTATATTATCAGTTAAATATCCTCCGAAAATATTTCCTCCAATTGATCCAAATTTTCGTAATACTCCCAAAAAAGCTCCAAAAACCACCGTAGCTTGGAATATATTTGTCGCATAAGGAATATAATAATACAAAGAAATACAATAAATGTGATTGCAAAATGATATTATACAAATAATCCAAATACTAGGATTCTTAATCAACTTGCCTATTCCTTTAAAATTTGATCTAGCTGAATGAAATACAGTATTCTCATCGTTTATAAAATGATATGCACAAATTGCTGTGATGATGTTTGCCAATGAATAAAACAATATTACATATCTCATGGCCAACAGTTTATTATCCATTCTCACTGCCGCTATATTAAATAACCATATAGCAATTAATGCAATTATACCAGCAAAAATATTTTTAAATCCTTCGAAAAATCCAAAAGCCTTTCCTTCACTGTCATTATCTGACATTATACGAATTGCCTTTACACAAGCAGGCCAAAAAGCAAAAGTAGTGGATATCCCCCATACACAATAAATCAGAACAAGTCCTTTAAAACCGATAGGCAATAAATGTAGTAGTCCACCAATTCCAGTGGCCGTTAATGATATTACAATAATTTTCTTTAGTTTAAGTCCGTCAGCTATAAGCCCACCAAACAAATACGAAAAAATACCAGTAATACCTATTATTGTCCCAAACATTCCCATCTGTGTATTAGTTAAATTATAAGTTTTTAAATAAACATCGTAATAATCAAACCTAAAAAATGGCAATCCTCCTATGATTGATACTGCAATCGCAATTATAAGGATTCTTCCAAAGTTTTCCTTGAATTTACCAGTTATACCCATTTTATGCATAAATTTATCCATAAAATATTCTCCTAATTCTATTTTTCATTAATAGATTCAATATGATAAGTGTCTCCTTTATCATAAGTCTTTGAAAAGATAATGAAATTATCATAGTAGAATCTTCCGGCATAAACGCCTCTTTCACATCCTTGATTACTCATTTCAAAATCTTTCCAATTTCCAACTTTGGATTTTACATCATCTTGTGTTACAGTCTTACCAATTAAATTTTCGGCGTTTTTTCTAACAATATTATTATCAGAACTATTTTCTGTTGCTGTAACTTTGTTTTCTTGACCAGGATTTGAGTTCTGGCTCATTTTAGTAACTCCCCAGAACCCTCCAATAATCAAAGCCAATGAAACAATTACTATTCCAATTACTTTACTATTTTTGTTTTTTGTCATCTAAAATATTAACTCCGTCTCTTACATCGTTTCCTTTTTCATCTACTACAGTATCTCTGTACTTGTCATAGTGAACTTTTTTACCAGTATGATCAATAAATTCATTGCCAAGATTAGACCATGGAATCCATCCATTTCCCCATTGCTTGATAGTTTCTATACCTGTGGATTGGCAGATGTAAGCTATACGTGCAGCTCCCCAACTATCACCACAGAAAAATGCAACAGTTTTCGAAGTATCTAAGTTATAATCTTTCATATGTTTTAAAAGTTCATTTTGAGTTCTAGCAGTGTTGTCTATATTTTCAAAATACATTCCTTCAGTTTCACTATATTGTGGACACCATATACTATTTTCGATCTTACCAGCTAAATCATGGTAGTTATATCCTGTATAAGTTCCTTCAAATTCCTTTTTACCTCTATTATCAGCTACTTGACCATCTTTCTTTCCAGTTAAAATATCTTTGATATCATTCGTCCATAAAATTTCATCTGGATTTTTTATTTCTTTTGTTCCAAAATCATCTATTGAATTTGGTACAACCAAAGTATTTTCATCTTTATCTAATTCATAGCCATTATATTTCCAAGCTGTTAAGTTACCACTCATTGCGTAAACCTTAACTCCTAATGATCTCAACATAAAACCAATACGAGCTTGAGGGGAGTTTTGAGTACCAGATACTATTACAATAGAATCTTTGTTAATTCCATATTGAGGACACAATTCGTCTCTAAATTGTTCCAATGAAATTAATCTCCATTCTTTAGCATAATCAGACCTTTTTTCTGGAACATATACACGAGGTCTTTCATAAGAATCTGTGTTAATATGAACAGCTCCAGGAACATGACCTTGTGAGAAATACGATGAAGCTTTTGCATTACCCCAACCAACATCAACAAGAACAACCTTATCAATACTGTCTCCTACAATACTTTTAGCATCTTCTGATAATTCCTTAGTTTTTCCTGTCTTATAATCTGAAATATTTTTTACAATTTCTGATGGAATAAACATATCAAAATTTTTGTTAGATTCAACATTATTAGCATCATCTATTAACTTATCAGCCTTAAGTACTTTTATATTATTAAATCCTTTGTTTTTTAGATAATCTGCAACAAAAGCTGATTGTTTTCCTTGATAGTCATAAATTATTATATTCTTATCTTTTTCAATCCCTTGATCCTTAGCTGCTCTGTCCAAATAAGCATCTCTTGGAGCTTTTTCTGAATATTCACAATCTAACCAGCGTGATGAAAATGATAATGCATTTTTCAAATGTCCTCCATTTTTTGCACCTTCTAATTTCCAACCAGAAAAACTTTCTTGAGTTCTAGCATCAATCAATAAAGTTGAAGTATCTTCTCCCTTTATAACTTTAAGAGCATCTTTTTCATTAGCTTGATCAAAATCACTCATTTTAGCAGTGTTTTTGTAAACTTTTGAAACTTTTTCTTCTTTTTCCTTTGATTCTTCATTTTCAGCAGGTTTTGCTTGTTCTTCAGTCTTAGTAGCAGACTTTTTTTCTTCTGTTTTGTTGTTGCAAGCACTAAAAGTAGTACATACAAAAACTATCGCTAACATCATAGCGAAAAATTTCTTTTTCATTAAATCTCTCCTTGTTATATTTTCTATAAATTAACAAATAAAAAAATTTATTAATTTTTTAACTAATATTATTATTCTATCATTTATTGCAAATTTTACAAATTTGTACACTATTAATTATAGATATCAATTTAGTGTATTTTTATTATTTAAACTAATGGCTTTTATTGTTAAAAATAGTTGTTAAGTTTGTTTTTGTGACGCTTAGATTTATTAAAATAAATTCTATTTGATATTTATTGTTATTTATGAAAATAAAAGCACAAATTAAATTTCAAAAACTCTCATTTATAGAGAATTTCAATAAATAAACCTACATTATTTTATGCATTTGGGATATAATAAGTATATAGAATATTTTAGGAGGGATTACATAATGAAGAAATTCATTAAAGCTTTAACATTGTTTGCCATGATTTTAGTTTTGGCAACTGGTTGTCAAAAGGCGGCTCCAGGAGCTGCAAAAGGTCCTGGTACTGCAAAAGACGGTAACGAACAAAAAATTGAAACTGCAAGTATGAAACTTGTAAATGCTGTTAACAAAGGTGGATATGAACTTGTATCTACAGAAGACTTGAATTCTTGGGTTGAACAAAAGAAAGACATGGTTATAGTTGACACTATGCCTGCCAAATCTTTTGACAAAAACAGAATTCCTGGCGCTGTAAATGCTGAATTGCCTATGAAAGCAGACGAATTAAAACCAGAACAAAAAGAAGCTTTCTTGAAAGCTTTGGGCGAAGACAAGAACAAAACTGTTGTCGTATATTGTGGTTTTGTTGGCTGTGCTAGAAGTGATGTCGGCGCAGTTCTTGCAAAAGAAGCTGGATTTACAAATGTATATCGTCATCCAGGTGGAATTGTTGCTTGGATGGATGCAGGATATAAAATCGAAGGTTCTGCAGCAAAATAAGATATTTAATTGGGCAATATTTAATATATTGCCTAATTTTATGCCAAAAAATATAAAGGGGGATGTTTTTTGAAAAAAGCATTAAAAATTTTACTTTTATTGGTATTTGTGTTTAGTAATAAATTATAAAAGAAAATCGGCTCTTAGTGAGCCGATTTTTTAGATGTTTTCTGAGTTTTTCTCAGTTGTGTTTTGTTGTTTTTCTGTAGGAAGATTTTGTTTTTCTTCTGGATTTTGTTTTTTGTTTTCTTTGTTTTCTTTATTTTCTTGTTGTTTTTCTTCTTGTTGTTTTTCTTCTTGTTGTTTATCCTCTGCTTTTTCTTCTGGTTTTTTATCTTCTACAGGTTTTTTGTTTGTTGATTCAGCTGTTTCTTTTTCACCAATTTCTTCTTCTGTTTCTTCAACTGTTTCTTCTTCTGATTCTTGTTTTTCAAGTTCTTCGTCACTTGGTATTTGAGGAAGTTGTCCTTTGAAGATTATTTGTCCGTTTTTCTTTTCAAATTCGCTTATGTGGAAGTTATTTGTTGTGTCTTTAGTGTATATGCTGACTTTTTCTTGTCCTATTTGGAAGATTCTTGAAGTGTCGTTTATTTTATAGTGAGATTTCAAGAATTCTATTACTTCTTCTATTTGCAAGTCTGATTTGTATGTCAAATCTTCTTCTGGGTGTTGGAACTTGTATTTCAATGTTGCGACTACATCTTTTGCAGTGAATCCTTTCAATGCTCCAGATTTTTCCATTTTTATCAAGTCTTTTATGCTTAGTGCATGGTAGTGGTCTCCATGTAGCCAGTAAAATACGTTGTCTTGTTTGTCTTCTGTTCCCATGATTGCGATTCCATCAGTCAATTTTCCATATCCTGTCATGTTTCGTAGATTGTCGTTTAATACTGCTTCGATTCCTTCGACTTTGTTAGCTTTTATGTCGTCATAATTGAATACATCTTTGTCTTCTACTTCTACATTTCCCACATCGATGTAATCTTTGATATATTCTGCATTTGGATAGTGATCTTTCGGATTTACTCTAACTACTGCAACTTCTTCATCTCCTCTGTACAAATGCCAGTGATCTTTGTGGTCTACGATTTTTGTGATATTTTCTGGCCATTTGAATTCATTATTGTTTGTTTGTGAATTGTTGTGGCTTCCTTCGTAGTTTCCAAAATAAGCATTTGGATAAAGGTCTTGTGGGTTGGTGTATGTTATCGCTTCGTTTCCGTTGGAGTCGTAAATGTGATAGTGGTCTTCGTGTTTTAAAATTTTTACGATATCAAATCTGTTAATTTCATTTACTGTTCCGTCTTTTCCCAATACTTTTGTTATTTTTAGTTCTTGTATTTTTTGTTCTCTTGTTTTTTCTGTTGGTTTTTCTTCTTTTTTGTCTGGTTTGTTATTTTGTGGTGTGTCTGTTGGGTTTTCGCCTGGATTTTCTTGTGGTGTGTTGTCTTTGTTGTCTTTTCTTGGTTGTTGTGGTTGTGTATGGCTACCTACATATGTTCCAACTGCTACATCTGGATATTTGGAAGATGGATCTTCATAAGTTATGAATTCTTCGCCATCTTTTGTGTAGATGTGCCAATGATCGCCGTGTTTTAGAATCTTGACTACATTGTGTTTTTTCTTGTTGTCTTCTACTTTTACAAGCTTTTCGTCTTTTATTAGCTTGTCTGAATTTTGTTTGGCGAGAGTTTTCTTAGAAGATTGTTTTTGTTTTTGTCTATCTTCTCGGATGATTTTTTCAATCATTTGTTTTCTGTTGGCGTGAGTTCCAACGTACTGTCCATACTCTGCGTTTGGATACAAACTTCTTGGGTCTGTGTATGACACGAATTCATTGCCTTTTGATGTGTAGATGTGATAATGGTCACCGTGTTTTAAAATTTTGATAACTCTTTCGTCATTTTTTTCAATTGTTTGTTTTATTTTTTGTTTTTCGTGTGCTATTGTTCTAGCATCCATTCTTTTATTATTGTGTTTTCTGTGATCACCGTGACTTCCTACATATGTTCCTACTTTTATGTGTGGAAACATTGCTGAAGGGTCTTCGTAAGTTAGATATTCTCCACCATTTCGTAAATAAACATGCCAGTGATCGCCGTGTTTTTTGATTGCAACGACATTTTGACCTTTGAGTCTATTTTTACCAACAACGCTGACCATTTCAAAGTTGGATGTGTTTTGTAATTTATTAGGGTCTTTGTATGTGATTTTTTCCCTGCCGTCTTTGGTGAACACATGCCAATGGTCTCCGTGTTTTACGATTTTTGCGATATCTTCTTTTTTGATTTCAGAATCTATCAACACTTCTGTCGTCTTGTCTTTTTTTATTGTAGATTGTTTGTTGCGGTCAGTTGTTTGTTCAACTTTTTTTGTAGACTCGTTTATTTGCTCTGATTTTTTTTCTGGTTTAGAAAAAAGTGAACATGAACTTAAAATGGTTGAGCATAAAACCACAGCCAATATTATTTTTTTATTACTATTTTTCATTTTTACTCCTATTTTCTCTTTATTATTAATGAAATTATCAACCAAACGACTGATAACAATACAATTACAGATCCCGGTCTAAGGTTTAATGCATACGATATGAAAAGACCCAAATACACGAAAATAACCGAAAATATTATTGAAACGATTAACGTGTTCTTGTAAGTTTTGGTGTATTGCATAGCGCTAATACTCGGTAATACAAGTAGTGATGAAACTATGAGGGAACCTATTGTTTTCGCTGAAATTGATATAGCTATTGCCGACAAAAATGTCACACAAAAATTTATAAATTTTATATTAATGCCTAATATGCTAGCGGCTTTCTGATCGAAAATACTTAAGTACAAGCTCTTATACAATAGACTATAAGAAATCAAAACGAAAGCTGACACAGCTATTACCAAATAAAATTCTTCATCACTTATGGTTACAATTGATCCAAACAAATAAGATGAGATGCTGTTGGTGTTTTTCACCATGGATGAAAATATTCCTGCAAGACCAATGGATGCCGCAAGTATTATAACCGTTGATATTTCCTGATATGATTTCAACCTATTTCTGATAACTTCAATAGACAGCCCTGCAAAAACACACGCAATGATTGCCGCCAACAGTGGATTGAATCCCAATGCAAGTCCAATAGTTAGTCCTGCAAGTGATGAATGAGAAAGTGTATCTCCAATCATCGATAGCCTTTTTAATAGAACGATCTGTCCCATACAAGGAAGTATTATTGCTATCAACCCTCCAACGATAAATGCTCGTTGCATAAATTCGTATTCAAATATATCCATATTCTCCTCACAGACTAATCTCGTTATTATTTATTATCATTGACTTTTTATCCTTAATTTTAATAGCATAATCAATGTATTTTTTCGCCAAATCAAGCTGATGAGTTATCACAACAACAGTTTTGTTTTGATTTTTGAGAGTTGACAAGTTTTGGAAAAATTCATCTGCAAACTTCTTGTCTATACCACTTGTAGGCTCGTCCAAGAAAATAATCTTCGCATCTTTTATAAGTGCCAAGACAATTCCAAGCCTTTGAAGTTGTCCGCCAGACAATTCATCCAATGCTTTCTTCCTGTGTTCAAAAAGTCCCACTTGTTTTAAATATATACTTGCATCAGTCTTTTTCTTCAAAAAAGACAAATGAATCTTCACAGCTTCCTCAATCGTAGTCGGAAAATTCCTATACGATAATACAGAATTTTGGGAAATATACGCCAAATCTCTAAAATGATTATCCTCTTTTATATCTGTACCAAAAAGTTTTATCTCTCCATCGTAGTTATTGAGATTGTTCAAAATAAGATTCATCAAAGTAGACTTACCAGCTCCATTCTCACCAACTATTGCGACAAAATCTCCTTCTTTTACGGAAAAATTCACATTATCTAAAATCAGATTTTTGTTGTATGCAAAAGATAAATCTTGGACAGAAATTACCTCACTACTCATTAAAAGCTTCCACAAGTGATTTTAGATTTTCTTCCATAAGCTTCAAATATCCCTTGGCAACTTGATTTTCATCTAGATTTTCCATAGTGTGCAAAGTAGATGTTTTCGTGTTGGTGTTTTTTGCCAAAGTCTCTGCAACTTTTGGTGTAGCCTTTCCTTCAAAAAATATTGTAGAAATATGCTTATCCTTCACAAAATCAGCTATAGTTTTGAGTTGTTTTGCAGTAGGTTCATCCTCTGGAGAAATACCAGTCACAGCAACTTGTTTCAAACCATAATCATCTGCCAAATAATTAAATGCAGCGTGAGAAACCACGAAATACTTCTCCTTGCTCTTTACCTTAGAAAGTTCTTGCTCGAATTTTTTATCCAACAAATCAAATTTGGCTGTAGAATCTTCTAAATTTTTCTTATAGAAATTTTCGTTTTCTGGATCAATCGAAGACACCTTCTCATAAATAGTATTCAACATTTTTTCAGCATTCTTCACAGAAAGCCAAGTGTGTGGATTGATAGCTTTCATATCAGAACCCTCACTTGAAGAATCCAACAAAGTTAGCCCCTTTGATAAATCCAAAAACTTTCCATCATCATTCATAGATTTTTTCAAATCATCAACAAAAGACTCCATTCCAGCACCATTGTAGACAACCAAATCTCCCTTTAAAATATCCTTCATATTATCTGTCGTAAGCTCAAATGAATGCGGCTCTTCGTTCGTCTTGATAATAGTCTTGACATCCATCTTGTCTTGTACAATCATCTTCGTCAAATCTGCCACAGGAAAAAATGTCGCATAAACAGTCTTCTTTCCACTGGTTTTTGTTGTATCTTCTTGTTTTGTGTCTTGAGTTTTTGAATCTTGTTTGTTACAAGCAGTCACAAAAACCAAAACTAGCGCCAAAAGCACCAATAATTTTCTAAATTTTTTTATCATAAACTCCTCCTTAAATGCAAATTATTTGCAACAACTAATATAATACACCAATTGATAATGATTCACAAGTATTTTTTTAAATTTTTTAATTTCCACACAATTGCACACAAAAAACGGTAAATCTCGTATGAGACTTACCGTTTCGTTGGTTTAATTTTAGGAAATGATATATGAAATTAAGGTTATCTGTTAAAGTTTGTGAGAATAGCGTTGAGCTTTTCAATGGAGATTTTGATATCTTCTAATCTGGATTCAACTCTGATTAGAAGAAATGCTGTCACTGAAATGGGAAAGCCGACGTTACCGACAAAACTTAAAAATTCGTCCATTTGTTAATCCTATTGTATATTCATTGGTTTCTTGTCTACAGTTATGATATCTGCTGAGATTTTCTTGTTGTAGGCTCCTGTTTTACCAGCGAATACTTCTGTTTGTAAGATTTGATCCATTGCATTTTTGATTTGTTCATCAGTTTTTGCACGATCATAGTTTGTTAAATTGATTGTCATTGTTTCATTTGAATCATTGCCTATCTTGATTTGTAAATATTCTTGCATTTAAATACCTCCTAAAGTTCTTTTTCTTCTACTACAAATATGCGTTTTTCAGATGCAGAAATCAATGAATTGATTGCATCTGCTGCGTTTTTCAATTTTTCATCAGTAACATTTGATGCTAAATTGCT
This sequence comes from Finegoldia sp. P1-F-LS, assembly GCF_052932205.1. Classification (NCBI taxonomy): domain Bacteria; kingdom Bacillati; phylum Bacillota; class Tissierellia; order Tissierellales; family Peptoniphilaceae; genus Finegoldia; species Finegoldia sp. P1-F-LS. The sequence continues at coordinate 20,277 of NZ_JBRFJH010000002.1, forward strand.
GAATGTTTTGGAACTTTTCTTGTTTTTTCCATCTACATTGTTTAATGAAGTGATTTTTAATTTTTTCATTTTCACTCCCCCTTTCATTTATACATACATTTGGGGGTGTGATTTTACTATTCTGATTTGAAAAATTTGGGTATAATGTAATTAACACAAGAAAGGTTGTGAAATTTATGAAAAGGTTATTCAAAATTCTACTTACAATTGTAGTCGTCTACTTAATTGTCGGCTGGACTTACAATCACCCAGTTCAATATTTTTGTGGAAAACACAGGCTGTATTCTTTTATGGAACAGCAAGGAACTAATAAAGATAATATTTTGAAGATTTCATCAAGCTATAATTATAAGACTGAGGGTTATGATTTTGATGTGATTTTTAAGGATGATCCATTGGTTGAATATCGTTACAGTTATCATTTGACTCATTTTAGATTGTCTAATTTGACGCATTTGTTTGAAGATACCAACAAAATCAGTGTTGATATTTACGAATACGCTACAGGAAGTCCTATCGGAAACACCTATTTCAAAAAGGCAAAATACATGAAATACACTGATGGATGGCATTAAGAGGTGAATATGAAAAATAAATTATACAAATTTATCAAAATTGTGATCTGTATTTTCGTGATTTACAATGTTGTGTGGTGGGTTGTTGATCATCCAATTCAAAGCTATTTCGCAAACAAAAAACTCGACCAAGTCCTCGCTTTACAAGGAACTGACAGATCCAACATCAAATCAATAGAAAAATATAATTATGCAAGTAAGAATACTACATATTTTACAATATATTTCAAAGATGATCCCAATACACAATACGAGTACCGATATTTCTTGTACTCCAATGTTTATTTGAATCCTAGGAAAAATAACTACAACAAAATGTTTTGTTTTGCTTATGATATGAAACTAAAAAAAGAAAAAAACATGTACGACAATCACAACTACCTTGCAAGAAAGCCGTTCGCTGATTATATTAAATATCAAAAATGTTTAAATACATGGAAATAGTTGCCAACTAAAAAAGCTCATCTAATAAGATGAGCTTGTTGTTTTTATAAATTGTAGTAAATTTGATGTCGTATTATTTCACATTCAATTCTTTTTCTAGTGCTTCAGTCAGAATTTTGGAGAAATTAATATTTTTATATTGTCCGAGCATGTTCAAGTGATTTGGTATAGTAAGTGTTTTTTTGGTATTAACAACTTTTACCTTCGAAAATTCGTAAGGTAACCACACGTTTACATATACAACAAATTCTCCTTCTTTGAGTTCTTTCATTATATCTTCTATATTAGAAGCTTTCTTGTATTCATCTTCTTCAAAATCATAAAAAATTAATCCGAAAACTTCTTTGATATTTTTCAACGCTTCTTCGATTGTATCTCCTTCGGCATAAATTTCTTCATAATCATAGCATTGAGCAAAATATCCTCCTTTTTCTTTGCTCATTACAACTGGATACAAAATATCATTTTTCATAATATCACACTCCTAAATTTCGAGAGATAGTGGCTGGTTTACCAACCAGCCTGTTTGTATATGCTCTTTAAAGTTTTTGTTGTAAAATCTCCTATGCAATTTAATTTTAACACGTATAAAACACGTGTCAATATTGTGGATTAAATTTGTTTATTTTACCAACTAAAAAAGCTCATCTAATAAGATGAGCTTGTTGTTTTTATAAATTGTAGTAGCGCAACGACTGCTGATAGGATAATTGCTACGTTGTAATCTAGTTCGAAAATATTTTTGGCGAATGTTGCCATTAATATTGCAAATACTGCTAAATTTACGAACAGCACATATTCTAGATTCGATGTTTTGTGTTTGATGATTTTGTAAGTTAAATACACAAACATTAAGATAAGCACTGCTATTATAACTGGTATTACAATATTCATGTCTACTTGTTGCTCGAACATCATGTTTTTGTACATTACGTGTCTTTGCATTCCCATTTTATGTTTGGTGAAATAATGCACGATGAATATCGCAAATAAAGCAATGATTTGGATTACAGATAATATTCTTCTAAATATTTTCATTATTTTGTTGCTCTGTCGTTTGGTAATTTGTCAACTGTTGTGAATTGTACATCCTTATCTTTTGGATCTCCAACTTGTACTGGAAATTCCTTGTGCATTTGCCATTCATTCCATCCACCATCGAAGATTGTTGGGTTCAATCCGTTTTCAAATGCTATAAACCATGGCAAAGTTGCTCTCCAACCTGTTCCACAGTAGAATGACATTTCTTTGTCTGTAGATATTCCTTGTTCTTCCCACATTTTCTTAACTTCATCGAATGATTTGTAAGTTCCATCTGGGTTTGTGTAGTAAGACATGTCGGAGTTGTCTTTTCCTGATTTTCCCCACAATGCGCCTTTTGGTTCACCAGCTTTTGGAATGTAAGAATATCCTGATTCAATTCCCTTCCATTCTTTTTCACTTCTGATTGAAATTAATTGGAAGTTCTTGTCGTTAGCAAGTTTGTCTTTTGCTTGATCCAAAGAAATCAAATATTCTGGATGAGCTGGGATTTTTGTTCCAAAATCAGTTGCTGCGACTGGCTTGTTTTCAGTAGTTTCTGTTTCAAATCCTTTATCTTTCCAAGCTTTAATTCCACCGTTTAAAATCTTAACGTGTTCAACGCCTGCATACATATAAGTGAATGCAACTCTTGTTGCTCCAGTATTTGGTCCGTAAACTATAACTGTCTTGTCTTTTGTAATTCCTTGTGATAACAATGCTTTTTCGATTTCCTCAGGAGATCTCAAATTCCACAATGGACCAACTTCTACTGAATCTGTGTTAACGTGGATTGCACCTTTGATGTGTCCGTTACCTTTTAAATAATCTGGGCTGTCCTTAGCTTCTCCCCATGTTGCTTCAACAACAACGTAATCTTTTACATCGCTTTTTCCGTCGATTACATCCTTAACATATTGTGGATCAACGAAAATTTTTCTATCAACTTCTTTATTTGAAGCTTCTTCTTTCTTTTCTTCTTTTTTTTCTTCTGATTTTTGTTCTTGTTTAGTGTTATCTGTTTTGTTGTCGTCTTTTTTAGAACATGCAGTAAAAGCCATGCTCACAACTGCAACTAATAGCAATAATTTGTATAGTTTTTTCATAATTCCTCCTTGAATTAATTTATCGCATATATATTTTACCATATTATTTTAAAATTATTTATTGGTTTTTTCTATAAATTAAAAAATGGTATAATATAGTAAATAAGCAGGTGATTTAATGACACAAAAATCTGAAAGTATAGAAATAATGTTCATACTAACACTAATCGGAGGATTCTTGGATAGCTACAGCTACATTACTCGTGGAGGAGTGTTTGCATTCGCACAAACAGGAAATCTCGTGTTACTCTCGATAAATATTTGCTACGGAAATTTGGACAAAATAGCCCGCTATATCATGCCGATTATCGCATTCATATTGGGAACAACTCTGGTTAGAATTTTTGAGAAAAAATACAAATACATGAAAATCGTACATTGGAGACAAGTAATCATAGTGTTCGAAGGAATAATCCTAGCATTAGTTGGATTTGTACCGGAAAATTTGAACAAATTAGCATGCCTTTTAATATCATTCGTCTGCGCAATGCAAATTGAAGCGTTTAGAAGATTCAATGGAGTTGATTTGATGACAACAATGTGTACAGGAAATTTGAAAAAAGCAACCGACAGACTCATCGACTACTTCTACACAAAAGATAAAAATCTTCTCAAAGCATCATTTACAACATATGCTGCAATCTTGATTTTCATAATGGGATGTACAATCGGAACACTCACATCGTTTGTTTTCTCGACCAAATCAATCTTCATACTTCCTGTAGTCATACTCATTGCATTCATCATAATGCACGAAACAGAAAGGAGCAAAAAATGAAACAAATGAAAAATCCAAATGAAACAAATGGATATGTAATGCTCTACACAATGCAAGATAAAAGATCACTAGACGTATTAAAAAAAGAAAAAAGATTCATCAACAAAATGGAATATGCAAGTGAACATTTAGGAGACATCTACGAATTTTTCAGAGAAAAATACACGTATTTCGTCAAACAAGCAGAAACAATCGTCCCCAAACCAGACGATGTAAAACTACCGATTTGGTGTTCAGTCAGTAACAGAAACTGCATGAGACCAGACGAAAACTCCGTAGCATATTGTTTAAAAGTTCCTGCAGAAAAGATAGTCTATCTTGACGGATCAAAATGGGACTACGTACTCAACAACCACTACGTCCCAACAGATGAAGACGATTTGAAACAATACTACAAATATTTAAAAGACCATAGAATGCCCAACCCATTTATAATAGGCTCCGAAGATTATAGATATTTGTATCCTGAAGAATACAAAAAAATATATGAAAGCTACAAAAAAATATTCGACATAGATAATTGGAACATCTTCCAAGTCCAAGGAAACATCTGGGAAATCACAGAAGACATGATCATCAAAGTATTCTACCATGACGACCCAATAGACATATCAGAAGAAAATTTAATAGACTATTTGTAAAATGAAAAAATCATCCAAAGCTAAGAATATCATACGGAGAAAATAAGTATAAATCCAAGTGAAATAAGCCGTTAAAAAATCGCACTGTTTGAGCGTCAGCGAGGCTCTCGATTTTAGGCTTATAAGCTTAGGATTTATTTATTTTTGTAGTCTAGATATTCGTGCTTGATGATTTTTAATAAAAATAATCTAAGTTAAGCAACTAAAAAAATCATCCAAAGCTAAGAATATCATACGGAGAAAATAAGTATAAATCCAAGTGAAATAAGCCGTCAAAAATCGCACTGTTTGAGCGATAGCGAGTTTGCGATTTTAGGCTTATAAGCTTAGGATTTATTTATTTTTGTAGTCTAGATATTCGTGCTTGATGATTTTTTGTTTTACACACTGAAACTACATCTGTAGATAAATTCCAAAAAGTAGATTACCAAAATTACTTACAGATTTTCCTTGGAAAAATCCGACAAATTTCGCCGAAAAAATTCTCGTAAATTATTACCTGTAATTTTGGTTTTCTACTCATCTTTGTTCTTCCCTATAAAGTATTTTAATAAGCATCAAAAAAAGCAGTTAAGCCTTATTGCTAAGAATATCATACGGAGAAAATTCAAGTTGTTTCAAATCGAAGAAACCCGGCTAAAATTTGACCGCCGAACGTAGTGAGCTTCAAATTTTAGGGTTTCGAGATTTAGAAATAACAAATTTTCGTAGTCTAGATATTCGTGCAATATGCTTAACTGCGTAAAACTTATCTATGTTAGCAAAGCAAATTCAAACAACAAACTTTTCTACACAAAATCCCTCATTTCAAAATCAAGTATGTTGATAATTTACAAAAAGTAGATTACCAAAATTACTTACAGATTTTTATGAAAAAAATTCGACCAACTTGACTCTAAAAAAATACAAGGTAGATTATTACCTGTAATTTTGGTTTTCTACACATCTTTTCTTTTCCCTATAAAGTATTTTAATAAGCAGCGAAAAAAGCAGTTAAGCCTTATTGCTAAGAATATCATACGGAGAAAATTCAAGTTGTTTCAAATCGAAGAAACCCGGCTAAAATTTGACCGCCGAACGTAGTGAGCTTCAAATTTTAGGGTTTCGAGATTTAGAAATAACAAATTTTCGTAGTCTAGATATTCGTGCAATATGCTTAACTGCGTAAAACTTACCTATGTTAGCAATGCAATCGTGCTTGATGATTTTTTTGCTTTACAAACTGAAACTACATTTGTAGATAAAAAAAAGCAGCTAAGCATATGTGTAATATGCTTAACTGCGTGTATTTTACCTATGTCAGCAAATCAATTACTTACCTATGTCAGCAATTACCTACTTCTTTTCTCTTTTCTTAAAAAACACAAAAAATGCACCAGTAATCACGATTAAACAAGCGATGCTTATTAAAATATGCTCGTTGTCTATTCCCGCTTGTGGCAATATTTGTGTACTAGCCAACATTATGTTATTTTCTGTTTGACCGTAGCTTATGTTGTATCCAATGTGCATCAGAAACATCATCACTGCTAGCACATATATCGTTAATTTCTTTTTCATATTCTCCCCCCATTACCCTCACAACTATTATATATTTTGTACTAATATTTTTCAATATAAAATATTTTTTTCTAACACATTTTAGTTGGGTCGACGTATTCGTCAAATTCTTCTTCTGTTAGAATTTCCAAATCTAGCGCTGCTTGTTTTAATGTTGTGTTGTTTTTGTTCGCGTATTTTGCAATGGTACTTGCTTTGTCGTAGCCAATTTTCGTGTTAAGAGCTGTGACTAGCATCAACGAATTTTTCAAATAATAATCGATGACTTCTCTGTTTGCTTTGAGTCCTCGAAGACAATTGTCTGTAAAAGATTTCGTAGCGTCTTTGATAAGCCTTACAGATTGCAATGCGTTGTAAATAATCACAGGCATGTAGACGTTGAGTTCGTAGTTTCCTTGGCTTGCTGCGACTTGAATTGTCGTGTTGTTGCCCATTATTTGCACACAAACCATTGTCAATGCTTCTGCTTGTGTTGGATTTACTTTGCCAGGCATGATTGATGATCCTGGTTCGTTTGCTGGAATTGACAATTCTCCGATTCCACATCTAGGACCACTCGCCAAAAATCTAACATCATTTGCAATTTTCATCAAATTATTGGCAAGGGCTGTGATTGCTCCATGAGTAAAGCTTATTGCATCTTTTGATGTTAGTGCATGGAATTTGTTTTCTGCAGTGACGAATTCTCCGTTTGTTTGTTTGTTGATTTCATCTACTACCATTTGGTCGAATCCTTTAACTGCGTTGAGTCCAGTTCCCACAGCTGTAGCTCCAATTGCAAGTTCATTCAATGCTTTGCTTGCTTCAATGATGTGTTGTTTTCCTTTTCTAATCATGAAAAGCCATCCAGATATTTCTTGTGACAATCTTAGTGGTACTGCATCTTGCAAATGTGTACGTCCGATTTTTATTATGTCTTTGTTTTCTTCCATCAATTTTTCCAAGACTTTTTCAGTGTTTTCAAGTTCTTCGATTAGTTCTGAATCAATCATGTGTTTTAATGCAATGTGGATTGCAGATGGAAATGTATCGTTGGAACTTTGGGATTTGTTTACATCATCGTTCGGATGAATGATGTTTTCTCCATACTTTTTGTTTGCGATATGAGCGATGACTTCGTTCACATTCATGTTGGATTGCGTTCCAGATCCAGTTTGCCACACAGCAAGTGGAAATTCATTGTCGTGTTGGTGATCCAAGATTTCATCACACGCACCCACAATCAAATCCTTCTTTTCGTCTGATAATTTTTCCAATTTGTTGTTTGAAATCGCACAGGCTTTTTTTAATCTTGTAAGTGCTTTGATGACTTCAAGTGGCATTTTTTCTGTTCCAATTTTAAAATTGTTGAAACTTCTTTGAGTTTGCGCTCCCCACAACACATCGTCATTTACTTCGATTTCTCCGATAGAATCCCTTTCAATTCTCATTTTTTCCTCCAATTACAATTCAAAATTTATTTGTTCTCTATTATTAATCAAACTTTTGTATCCTAGATAAAGCGACAAGAAACTTGCAATGTTAACGCTCGCACAGATGGCTATCATCACAGAAATCTGATAAATTATCGCAGTGTTCGGGCTAACTCCGGATAGGATTTGTCCTGTCATCATTCCAGGAAGACTTATAATTCCCATCGCAATCATGCTGTTCAAATTCGGTAGTATCGCCATTTCTACCGATTGATTTACGATTGGAATTAAAGCTGTATCTGCTTTTACTCCCAAATTAATCAGCGTTGTGATTTTGTTTTTGTTCAGTTTCAAATTTTCGTTTAAGTAATTGACTCCCAAATTCACAGCCGTCATCGTATTTCCGAAAAGCATTCCAGAAATTGGAATCGCGTATTGTGCATCGAAAATCGGTTTTCTGATGACAAATCCAACGTAGAAACACTCCACGAGTAATCCCGAAAATAATATACTAAGTCCTATAATCACCTTGAATTTGTCCGATAAATTATTTCCTTTGAACACTTTTAAAGTGCTGAATGTCGCCATTATCAATATGTAAATTATTACAAATAAATTGTTGTTCGCATTTATAACATAAGTTAGGATGAAACCTACGATAATAAGTTGCACAGTCATTCGAAAACTCGCTATTATCAGTGTCTTTGCTTTGTTGATGCGGCATTTTTTCATTACGAATAACACAAACAACAAAAGCAGATAAATTAACACAAACCTCGTCCATGGTATTTTAATTATTCCCATTTCAATCTCCTAAATCTATTGTTTTGTCTGCAAATTCATCCACCAAATTTCTCGCGTGACTCACAACTACAAGAGTAATATCATTGTGTTTACAATAATCCACGATATTTTTCATCATATTAAAAGCAGTATTGCTATCCAATGCGCTTGTCGGCTCATCCAATAACAAAACCGCAGGTCTCATGCTAAGGGCAATTGCCAAGAACACCCTTTGCTTTTCTCCGCCGGAAAGTTTCTCAACATCGAGGTTTACATCGACATCGAAATCTGCGATTTTAAGAAATTTCACAATCTCATCGTCTGTTAAGTTTTCCAAATCTCGCAGTTTATAAAACTCATGGAAATTTTCTTTTATTGTCATGTCGAACAAGAAATTTTCTTGGGAAGTCATCATGATGTTTCTTCTCAATTCAACAGGCTTGATGTTCAAAATATTCGTATCTTTGTAGAAAATGCTTCCCGATTTCATCTGTAAAGTGTTATTGATAAGTTTGAGAAGAGTGGACTTGCCGCTTCCACTCTTTCCCACAACAAAAACTATTTCGTTTTTATTTATAGTAAAATCATCGTATTCCTTGATGAATTTAACATTTTCAAATCTCAATATTTCCATTTAAAATTCTAGTTGCTCCTTGAGTGCAGCCTTGAATTTTTTCAGAATTTTCTTCTCCATTCTGCTGACAGTCATTTGCGAAATATCCAATTCCTCTGCGATTACGATTTGTGTTTTCTTGTCAAAATATCTTCCCAGAAGAATTTTCCTTTCAACTTTGTTCAAATCTTGCATGCATCTATTGATTAAATCTCTGTTTTCGAACTTCAGCATGTCCTTGTCTTCTTCTCCAATCAAATCGCTAAGATTAGTTTCCCTGTCTTCATTTGATTGATCGATCGATTGATCCAATGATTGTGGGGCGTAAACCTTCGCTCCTTCCAACACTTCCAACACTTCTTCGTTTGATATCGACAGATAATCTGCGATGTCTTCAACTGTTGGAGATTTTTGCATTGTTTGTGACAAATGAACCTTAGCTGTCGCAACTTTTTTGTTGAGTTCTTGAATTCTGCGTGGAACTCTGATGACCCAGCCTTTGTCTCTGAAATATTTTTTGATTTCTCCGACTATTGTAGGAGTTGCATAAGAGGAGAACTCGTAGCCTTTTAATGGATCGTAGCGGTCAATCGCATAAATCAGTCCGATACATGCGACTTGGTACAAATCATCGTATTCGATTCCCCTTCCTGTGTATTTTTTTGCTAATATTTCAGCGATATACAGGTTTTTTTCCACGAGAGTATCCCTTGTTTTCTTGTCTCGTGTTTCTTGGAATTTCAAGAATAATTCTTTAATATTTTCCTGTTCTTCTTTACTAATTGATTTATTCGCCATAATATTATTTCCTATTCTTGATAACTTTTATCTCACTTCCATTGATTTCGTATTCATCCATTAATGATTGGATAATCATTTCTGATATTTTATCCTTTTCGTTGTGTTCACGAGGATTGGATCCGTCTAATTTGAAAATTAAACTAAGAGATTCATTGTCAATAATCATCGTGCAGTCGATGATTTCGGATCTATTTCTCTGCAAATTCAAGCACTCACTAGCACACAATTTGATATCTTCGATATCATCTAGTGAAAACCCACATTTCATCGCAACGAAAGATGCTGAAAGTCTTATAAGAGATACATTTTCTTTTTCATTTTGAAAACTTAATCTGAATTCTTCCATTATATCTCCTTTATTACGAAAATCTTGTCCATTTCAGTTATAGTGAACACTTTGTTGACGTGTTTTTTGATGTTATCAATGTAGATTTTGTGGTTGTTATCTTTGATTTCGTTATACACTTTAATCAACGCACCAAGTCCAGTTGAATCTATAAATGAAAGATCTGTCGCTTCTATTCTGATGTCTTTCGGATTTTTGTTGTATTCTTCCAATAAATCATCTCTGAATTCGTCACAAGTATTGATGTCCAAATCACCTTGAACACGCACAATTATCTCATCTTTTGTGACTATATCGTAATTTAATTGCATAATTTTCTCCTTATTCTTCAAAATATTTAGCTACAGCTACTATTGCATCTTCGCCCTTATCTGTATTTTTCAACAATACACCAGATGTGTTTCTTGAAAGTGTGGATATTCCTTCTGCTTTTATTCTGATAACCTCAGCTTGTTTGCTAATCAAAAGAATCTCATCTTCGTTTTTCAATGCCTTAGCACACGCTACATCTCCTGTTTTCTTGGCAATCTTGTAAGTTCTGATACCTTTTCCACCTCTATTTTGAGTAGTGTAGTTGGACAATTCAGTCTTCTTACCGTAACCATTTTCACTGATAACTGCCAAGAATTCATTGTCTTTTACCAAATCAAATGAAATAACCTCATCGTCTTTGTTAAGAGTAATAGCCTTTACTCCGATGGCATTTCTAGATAAATCTCTCAATTGATCCACATTAAATTGCAAACTCATTCCTTTTTTAGTGACGATAATTACTTCTTCATTCTTTTCGACAAGTTTCACATCGATAAGCTCGTCACCCTCGTCGAATTTGATAGCTATGATACCAGTTTTTCTGATATTTTCGTACAAACTCAACGAAGTCTTCTTCACTTTACCTTTTTTAGTGATAAATATTATAAATTGGTCGTTTTCTTTTTCCTTATCCAATGCCAAAACTTGTGTAACATTTTCGTCGGCATCTATTTGGATAAGATTGATGATGTTGGAACCTCTCGCTGTACGGCTTGCTTCTGGTACTTCGTAAGCTTTTAGTGAGTAAACTTTTCCTTTATTAGTGAAGAACAACAAATCTTGGTGAGTTGTGGTTGCGAACATATCTTTGATGAAATCTCCGTCTTTCATTCCCATAGCATTCACGCCACGGCCACCTCTGTGTTGAACCTTATATGCATCAGTTGAAATTCGTTTGATGTAGCCTTTGTTAGTGATAGTGATGAACATGTCTTCTTCTTCCAAAAGTTCCATGTCTTCAAAATCTCCGTCATCTCGTAGAATTTTAGTTCTTCTATCGTCTGCGTATTTTGTTTTAATTTCTGATAATTCGTCTTTGATTATTTCTAACAACATGTGTCTATTATTCAAAATTTCTGTCAATTTTTCAATCAAAGCACTCAATTCGTCAAATTCATTTTGTAGTTTTTCTTTTTCCAAACCTTGTAATCTTTTAAGTCTCATGTCCAAGATTGCTTGTGCTTGGATTTCTGAAAAGCCAAATCTTTCCATCAATTTTTCAAGTGCATCATCATAACTTGTTCTGATAATGTGGATAATTTCATCGATATTGTCGATTGCTTTCAACAATCCTTCAACGATGTGAATTCTCGCCTTCGCCTTGTTCAAATCGAATTGCGTTCTTCTTCTAACGACTATTTCTTGGTGAACAAGATAATGGTCGATTAATTGTTTGAATGTCAAAACTTTTGGAACGCCATTTACAAGAGCAAGGTTGATTATCCCAAATGTAGTTTGCATTTGAGTGTACTTGTACAAATTGTTAAGCACGATATTTGGATTGGCATCTCTTTTTGTTTCGATGACAATTCTCATACCTTTTCTGTCTGATTCATCTCTCAAATCGCTAATGCCTTCTATTTTCTTTTGTTTTACAAGGTCTGCGATTTTTTTGATTAAATTGGATTTGTTGACTTGGTAAGGAATTTCTGTGACGATGATTTTGAATCTGCCCTTTGATTCCTCGATTCTAGCTTCTGCTCTTAGTCTAACTTTTCCACGTCCTGTAGTGTATGCATTCTTGACTTCTTCAAGTCCCATGATGTTTCCACCTGTTGGAAAATCAGGAGCCTTGATGTATTTCATCAATTCTTCAATTGTTATATTTGGATTGTCAATCGTTGCTATTAATGCATCAATTGTTTCTCCCAAATTGTGTGGAGCCATATTTGTCGCCATACCAACAGCGATACCACTGGATCCATTTACGATTAAATTTGGAAATCTGGATGGAAGTACAACTGGTTCTTGTTCTTCACCGTCGTAGTTGTCTTGGAAATCAACAGTGTCTTTGTTGATGTCACGCAACATTTCAAGTGCAAGTTTGTCCATACGCAACTCCGTGTAACGAGGTGCCGCAGCTCCGTCACCGTCGATTGAACCGAAGTTACCTTGGCCATCTACAAGTGGATATCTCATGTTGAAATCTTGTGCAAGTCTTACAACTGCATCGTAGATTGCAATGTCACCATGAGGGTGATATTTACCCATTACTTCCCCTACAAGTCTTGCGGACTTGGAGTATTTTCTATCTGGGAACAATCCTTGTTGTTGCATTCCGTAAATTATACGTCTGTGAACAGGTTTCAATCCGTCTCTTACATCCGGAAGCGCACGAGATACAATTACACTCATAGAATAATCCAAATATGCACTTTCCATTTCTCTTTTCAAATCAGCTGGTTTTATATTGAGTTTTCTTTCTGTCATATTATTCTCCTAAGCGTCAATGTTTTGTGCATAAACAGCGTTTTGTTCTATAAATTCTCTTCTTGGTTCTACATTGTCTCCCATCAAAACATCGAATGTGTTGTCAAGTTCGTTCTCGTCTTCACCGTCGATTTCAACTTTGATAAGAATTCTGTGTTCAGGATTCATTGTAGTATCCCACAATTGTTCTGCATTCATTTCACCAAGACCTTTGTATCTTTGAACTTTGATGTTACTTCTTTCGCCGTATTTTTCCAACGCTTCTTCCAATTCTTGTTCTGTGTAGCAATATTCCATTACCTTAACACCTTTGATGATTCCGTAAAGTGGTGGTTGTGCGATGTATACGTGACCTTTTTCCACTAATGGCTTCATAAATCTGTACAAGAATGTAAGTAGTAGAGTTCTAATATGCGCTCCGTCGACGTCGGCATCGGTCATTATTACGATTTTGCCGTAACGAAGTTTACTGATATCGAAGTTCTTGCCGATTCCCGTTCCAAATGCAGTAATCATCGCTTTGATTTCTTCTGAATTTAGAACTCTTTCAAGGTGAGCTTTTTCTACATTCAAGATTTTACCTCTCAATGGCAAAATAGCTTGGAATTTGTTGTCCCTGCCACCTTTTGCAGAACCACCGGCAGAATCCCCTTCGACAAGGAAGATTTCGTTGTATTCGATGTCAGAGCTTTGGCAGTCGGCAAGTTTTCCAGGAAGTGTCGTATTGTCAAGCACTGATTTTTTACGAACCAAATCCCTCGCACGTCTGGCTGCAAGTCTTGCTTTTTGTGATGCCAATGCTTTTTGGATAATTGTTCTTACGATTTTTGGATTTTCTTCAAAATAAAAACTCAAATGCTCATAAACAACGCTGTCTACAACAGTTCTAGCTTCTGAGTTACCCAATTTTCCTTTAGTTTGTCCTTCGAATTGTGGATTGTTAAGTTTTACTGAAACAACCGCAGTGATACCTTCTCTGACATCATCTCCAGACAAATTATCGTCTTTTTCTTTTAATATATTTTTGTTTCTTGCATAATCGTTAAGGGCACGCGTAAGTGCGGATTTGAATCCTACAACATGCGTTCCGCCGTCAACTGTTTTGATGTTGTTAGTAAAGGAAACTATCGTTTCATTGTAGCTTTCAGTATATTGCATAGCTATTTCAACTTTTGTAGTGTCCTTTTCTCCTTCGATATACATTACCTCGTGATCCAAAGGCTTTTTCGATTTGTTGATGTATTCTACAAATGATTTGATACCACCTTCGTAGTGGAACAATTCCTTGTAGCCGTCTCTTTCATCGGCAAATTCAATCTTCACGCCCTTGTTCAAAAACGCCATTTCTCTGAATCTTTTTGCAAGGACATTTCTATCGAAATTCAAAGTTTCAAAAATCGTATCGTCCGGCATGAATTCAATCGTAGTTCCAGTTCCTCTGACATGTTCCTTTACAACAGTAAGTCCTGTTACAGTTTTTCCTTTTTCGAATCTTTGCTCATACATCTTGCCGTCTCTTTTTACTCTGGCAATAAGGTATGTACTCAAAGCATTTACACAACTTACCCCAACTCCGTGAAGACCACCTGAGTATTGATAAGCATCGTTTGAAAATTTACCACCTGCGTGAAGCACTGTAAGTACAGTTTCAAGAGTTGATTTACCTGTTTTTGGGTGTGTTTCAACAGGAATACCAGAACCGTCATCTTCTACGATAATGGAATTGTCTTTTTTAATAGTAACCTTAATCAAATCACACACGCCAGCCAACGCCTCGTCAATCGAGTTGTCGACTACTTCGTAAACCAAATGGTGTAGACCTTTTTCATCTGTAGAACCGATATACATCCCTGGTCTGACACGAACCGGTTCCAATCCTTCTAATACTGTAATCTGATCTGCAGTATATTCTCTATTTTTCTTCATTATATTCCTTTCATAAAGTTATTCATCAAATAATTGCCACTGATATTTGACTTGTAAACTCCTCTATTAGTTATGACTATAGACCTTATAGTAATGCTCTCATCCTCATTCACAAATTCCACGTTTTTCGTATAATCCAAATCATCCTTCTTGAAATCTGTGAAGAATCTATCCGAAACATTAACCACAGCTATAATCTCTTTTTCATCAATTAATGTGTTGTTGCCAATATCCAAATACATATCATTCACCTATTTTTATCGTGTACAAACCTTCCGGTGCTCTTTCTGATGTAGTCAGAAAAGCTTGGAAATCCTTGATATATCTGATGATGTAGTTGATTCTGTAATCGTCAAGTTCACTGAATACATCATCTAATAAAATAATTGGCATTCTATCATTATAAAATCTACTCAAATCCAATTGCGCAAGCTTCATCGATAAAATAGCAGTTCTCACCTGAGCCTGAGATGCAAAAAACTTAGCCTGTTTGTCGTTGATTAAAACATCCAAATCATCACGATGGATACCTAAATTAGTTTGCTTATTTTCCAAGTCCTTTTCCAAAATATCTCTCAAACTCTTGTAATAAGTGTTTTTTTGATCAGTCATATCCTCTACATATCTAATCGAAAATTTATTTTCCATGTACAAATCGTCATTCTCATCACTCAAATTCTTGCACACATTTTTTGCGATAAGATGAAGTCTTTCGACATAACTTTTTCTCTTGTGCATAATGTATGAACCAAAATCTGATAATTGAATATTCAACGCCTTCAACTGCTCATTAAAATACGAATTGTACCTGTGGTTTTTGATGAGCTTGTTTCTCTCATCCAACACTTGATTGTATTGTTTCAAAACAGTCCTGTAATAATTGTCCACACCACTTATGGACTCATCCAAGAATTTTCTTCTCAACGATTTCGACTCTTTAATTATCTTCAAATCGTCTGGCTTAAACACAATACACTCAAAATATTCGTTGTATTCTTTGATAGTATTCACAAAAGCTTCGTTCACATTAAGTATCTTTTCGTTACTTTTAATAGTAATATCTATCTTATCCTCAAAACCATCATCGTAGACATCCATGACAATACGTGCCTCATCTTCACCGAACTTAATCAAATGAGAATTGGTATTGGTTTTGAAACTTTTTCCCTTCAAAGCTACATTAATAGCTTCCAAAATATTAGTCTTACCCGAGGCATTTCTGCCTACAATAAGATTTAGACCATCACAAAAATCCAATTCTATTTCACAGAAATTCCTGTAATTATATAATTTTAATTTTTGAACGATCATTATTCGACTACGTACTTCTCTCCTTCAAATTCCACAACATCTCCTGGATAAAGCTTCTTGCCGCGTCTTGTTTCAACCTCGTCATTTACCTTAACCAACGATTCTTTTATGAGTTCTTTCGCCATGCCACCAGTTTGTGCGATGGATGCGAATTTTAGAAACTGTTCCAATTTAATAAATTCAGATTCTATCTTGACACTAATCATTATTACCTCCTGCAAGTTTTACTGGAAGGACAAGATAAGTGTAATTCGTATCGTTAAGTGGCTTGAAAACCATCGGTCTTAGACTTCCACTCATATTCAAAGTAATATCGTCATCATCTATTACCTTCAACCCATCCAACAAATACTTCGCATTAAAAGCTATCCTCAAATCCTCTCCACCGATTTCGCACTTCACATACTCATCGACCTTACCAATATCAGTATTAGATGAAATGTGCAATTCATTTCCCGAGAAATCAAGCTTAACCAAGTTTGCCTTGTCTTCTTTTGCCATCAAAGACGCTCTTTCCAACGCCATTTGCAAAGCTCTCTTTTCTATAGTAACTACAGTCGAGAAATCTTGTTTCATAACTTGATTGTAGTCGATGTATTGACCATCAATTAGTCTCGAATAAACATCAGTGTTTTCCAATTTGAAAATAATATTTCCAGTAATAATGTTAAGAGTGATTTCCCCTTCTTCCAAAATCTTGTAGACTTCATTCAAAGCTCTCGCAGGAACAATGGCCTTCATTTCGAATTCACTCACATTACTCAAACAATCAAGTGAAACTCTGTAACCATCCAATGCCACAAACTCAATTCTATCATTCATAATATTGAACAAAACACCAGTCAAATCAGGTCTTGTTTGGTCCATACTCGTAGCAAATGATGTTTTTCTGATAGAATCTCTAAGTTCAGATTGTTCCAAAGTCAATTTAACATCCTTATCTATATAAGGAAGAGATGGAAATTCGTTGGAATCTTGACCTTGAATGTTAAATTCCGTAGACAAACATTTGATGTTGATGTTATTATCGTCAACTTCTATATATATATCGGCGTCTGGAAGTTTTCTTATTATATTACCTATCATTGACGAGTTGATTACAATTTGTCCTTTTTCGTAGATTTCACAATTTGCTCTCGTATCCACGATAAGTTCCAAATCAGTCGCCACAAGACGTAGACAGTTTTCTTCTGCAATGAACAAAATTCCCTCTAATATCTGAATAGTTGTCCTAGATGACACCGCTTTTTGGGCAATGTTGATATGTTTTAGTAATTCTTTTTGAGATATTTTTAATTTCATATTTTACCTTTCGTTTATACAAATAATAATAATAGTTAGTAATAGTAGTAGTAGGGCTGTTTGTATTGTGGATAACTCAAGTTTGTTTGTAATTTGTGGTGTTTTGTCTATTGATAAAGGTGTGTATATCATTGGCACAAACTGTGCTGTTATCAACATTATCAACTTTTCACAATTTTAGTTTAACACTTTAAAGTTATCAACAACTTATCCACATAGTTATTAATATTAAAATGTGGATAGAAAAATTTAAAATACACTTATCCACAATTTTTAAGTTTAATATATTAAGAATTTTGAATGTAATTGATTAGATTTTCAATTTCTTCGTCAAATTCTGAATTTTTCTTGATATCACTCTCAATTTTCTTGATTCCATGCATAACTGTTGAGTGATCCTTGCCAAAACTTGAAGCAATACTAACCAACGAAATATCCAACAATTTTCTGGACACATACATTGCTATTTGCCTTGGATATGCTATTTGTTTGGAGCGTTTCTTGGATAAAAGATCATCTAAAGTGACATTGTATCTATCACACACGCACTCAATGATTAAATCTATAGTTACAGGTCTCAATTGAGTTTCGGCGATAAGTTGTTTTAATACGTTTTTCGCCAAATCCAATGTAATGTTGCCATCTCCTATCAGAGTTTTCTGACCTACAACATTCATTACTGCCCCTTCCAACTCACGAATATTGCTTTTGACATTCATAGCGATATAATCGATTATTTCAGGTGGAAGTGATGTATTATTTCTATCCAAATACTCGTTTACAATGGCCACACGCGTTTCGTAATCTGGTGGTTGAATGTCTGCCATCAATCCCCACTCAAAACGAGACACCAACCTCTCTTCCAATGTTTTGATCTCTTTTGGAGGTCTATCACTGGAAAGGATGATTTGCTTGTTGTGGTTGTACAATTCATTGAATGTGTGGAAAAACTCCTCTTGTGTACCTTGTTTTCCAGCAATAAATTGAATATCGTCAATTAGAAGCACGTCTATATTTCGGTATTTTTGTCTAAATTGTGAATTCTTTTTCGTAGATTTATCTCCAATTGAAGAGATAAGCTCGTTCGTAAATGATTCACTCGTAGTGTAAATAACCCTCGCTTTTGGGTTGTTTTTAAGTATTTCGTGAGCAATGGCATGCATCAAGTGAGTCTTACCCAATCCGGCTTTTCCATGGATAAACAATGGATTGTATGCTGTGGCTGGGTTTTGTGCGACTGCAAGTGCTGCAGCTAATGCTAGTTCGTTGTTTTTGCCTTTTACAAATGTATCGAATTTGTATTTGGCGATTAAATTCTTGCCGTAAGGGCTAAAATCTGTTTGTTCTTCTGCCTGTTCTTGTGTTTGTTCTGGTTGGGTTGCTACAGGATCTTCAATCTTGTATTTTTCCTCAGATTCATCTTCATTTACTAGAATTGATCGTTGACCATCAATATTTTGGTTTTGAATTATATTTTCGTCTTTGTAGTTATCCATTTCGTAACGGTCTATGATGACTACTTTTCTCTTGACATTACTGATGAAATCCAAGTATTTTTGAATATCTTCGTAGTATTTGTTATAGATTGTTTTTTTGGTAAATCTATTTGGAGAAAGCAAAATAAATTCAGTATTTGTTAAATAAAGAGGTTTTAATGGTGCAATCCACGTGTTGAAGTTCAAATCCGACATTTCCTGTTTAAATGTGTTAGAGATTTTTAACCAGAGTTCATCTTTGTCGGTCATTTTTCACCTCGTTTTTTTAGTTATCAACAAGTTTATCCACAAAATGATAAGTTATCCACATGAAATAAATAGCTATTTTTCAAATTAAACAAAAAAAATTTATAATTTATTCACATTTGCACAACTTATCCACAATGTTTTATAGAAAAATAATTGTGGATATTAAATTAGAATATACAGCAAATTCGTTAAGTTTTGAAACAAGAATTCACATATTATCCACAACTTATCCACAATTTGTTAATAAATGCGTACTTTTCATACTTTTTGATACTTTAATTATAGCAAATCATATCTTTTATTACAAATTTATTGAAATTTTTGATAAATAGTTTCGTGGTTTAAAAAACTTATCCCCAAAATGAGTTTAATATTTTAAATTTTTTATGAATTGTGGATAAAAGTTATCCACAAATTTTTGTGTTTTTTGTTTTTGAGTTAAAAAACACCAACATTTTTATTTTCAAATGTTGGTGTTAGTTATCTATTTATTTCCTATGAACATTGTTTCTTGAATGAATTCTTTTATTTTAAGTCCATATCCCCATTTTTCTGCGTATTGGTCTGTGACTTCCTCACTTTTCGCAAAGAAATTTGTAAATCCTGATTGTTTAATGATTTCTGTTACATCTTCTTCCAGAAGAGCTCCACCAACTCAGGATCCATAAATGTTGTCTAATGATAAGATATCATCGTTTAGTTGTTTTTTTAGAGTGATGTCACTGATGATGAACATTCCGTTAGGTTTGAGAATTCGATGTATTTCTTGATAAACTTTTTGTTTGTTTGGCTCAAGATTTATGACACAGTTACTTATTACCTTGTCTATGGAGTTATCTTCAAATGGCATGTCGATAAGTTCTCCTTGGACAAATTCGATATTTTTGAATCCTTTTTTATCTCGTACTTTACTAGCTTTTTGTATCATGGACTCTAGCCTATCCATTCCATAAATCGTGTTGGAGTTTGGATAAGTTATTCGTGCCATGAAGACATCTAATCCCATTCCACAACCCAAATCTAGTAGTGTGTCGGTGTCTTTTAGCACAAGGTTATCAAGAGGATTTCCACAAGATAGCCCTGATGATACTTCTTCTGGGATTTTTTTTAGTAAATTGGGATCGTAGCCTAAGGATTTGTATAAGTCAATTGATTTTACCTTGGTGCTTGTCTTGCCTGAAGCTATGTTGTCGTAGAAATTTGTTACTTGTTGTCTTATTTCTTCGTCTGTGAATTGTTTACTCATTTATTGTCCTTTCTTTATTATTATCGTTTAATCTTGTGATGTCTTTTAATAATGTTATTAGGTTACTACATTGTTTTTCTGATATTTTATAATACGTCCATTTTCCAACTTGTCTGGATTCTATTATTTGTGAATTGGTGAGTATTTTCATGTGATAAGACAATCCAGATTGTGTTAAGTTCAATTTTTCTAAAAGTACACATGCGCATTGTTCTCCATCTTGTAACAATTGTAAAATATCTATTCTTTTTTCATCGCTCAATGCTTTAAATGTGTCTGCTATTTGTTTGCTATTCATTTTATCGCCTCATATCAAATATTTTTGATATATTAATTATATCATTTTTGGGATAATACATCAAATATTTTTGATATGAGTTAATTAAAATTTTTTTCTCAAATAATTGGTATTTGTCAACAAAAAAGCTTGACAAGAGCCAAACTGATAAGTATAATTGGAGTAGTGTTTTTATAGGCAAAAGTCCTTATATTTTATACTAGGAGGTGCGATTGATGAAAAGAACTTATCAACCAAATAACAGAAAAAGAAAAAAAGACCACGGATTTAGAAATAGAATGGCTACTAGAGGTGGAAGAGCTGTTTTAAAGGCTAGAAGAAGAAAAGGTAGAAAAGTATTATCAGCTTAGGTCACATTCATTGTGGCCTTTAATTAATTATGGATAAGAGTGTAAGGTTAAGAGATAACAGGGAATACAATGTTGTCTACAAGAGGGGAAAGACTTATTATAATAGAAACTTCTCTTTGGTAGTGTACAATTCAAAAAAAGGAACTCGAATCGGATTCTCTGTTACTAAAAAATACGGCAATGCCGTCGAAAGAAACAGAATCAAGAGGAAACTGAGAGAGATTGTAAGGCTTAATTTCTCTGAGTTTGACAAGGGCTTGGATATGGTTATTATCCCGAAGAAAAACACTGAAGACTTAACTTACAAACAGCTAGAATCTGCATTATTGCACGTTTGTAGAAAGGCATCGAATAAAAAATGTCAAAAGTAATGATATTTTTAATCAAATTCTACCAAAAAGCTATATCGCCGTATTTGGGACAGGGAAAGTGCAAATACTATCCGACTTGTTCTCAATATGCATTGGAAGCTTTCAAGAAAAAGCCGTTTTTCAAGGCGTTAGGGCTTACTATTTGGCGAATTTTACGATGTAATCCATTTTCAAAAGGCGGATATGACCCACTAAAATAAAAAGGAGTTGTAGAATTGCAAATAATTGCAAATGTATTTGGAACTATTCTTAGGTTCATATATGAAAACATCTCACATGTGATGGGTGAACCTAAAAGCATATCGTATTTTGCGATATCAATTCTTTTATTAACACTTATTTATAAGCTTATAACTCTTCCGGTAACTATTCATACGCAAAAAACTCAAGAACAAAATGCTTTGATGCAACCGGAAATGAAGGAAATTCAAAGAAAGTACAAGAACGACCCACAAACTCAACAATTAAAGATGCAAGAATTATATAAGAAATATAATTTCAATCCTTTAAGTGGTTGTTTGCCAATTATCTTACAAATGGTTTTGGTTTTGGCATTATTTAGAGTAATGAGAGAACCAGGCAAGTACATGTTTGATAATGTGTCTAAGATTAATGAGATCGCTCGTAATTTCTTCTGGATACCTGATTTGACTAAACCAGATCCAGTATTGTTTGGATTGCCTTTAATAAATGCTTTCACTCAATTTTTAGTAGCAAAGATTAGTATGCCTGCTAAGAGTAAGGATAAGAAGTCAAATGAACCTGATCAAATGGAAATGATGAACAAGTCAATGATTTATTTCATGCCGATATTTATGTTCTTCATTTCAAGCAAATACGCTTCAGGTTTGATCCTTTATTGGGGATTTTCAAACGTTATAGAAGTTTTAATAAGGTTAATAATTAAAAATAAAGACAAAAAAGATGTTGCGGAGGAAGTTAGATGAGAAGCACAGTAATTAGTGCGAAGACTGTTGAAGAATGTGTCAATAAAGCTTTGGATAAGCTTCAAGCTAATCGAAACGAAGTTAACATCGAAGTTATAGATGAACCTAAACAAGGTTTTTTGGGCTTGTTTGGAGCAAAGGACGCTGTCGTTAGGGTGTCATTAAAAGACGATGTTAAAGAAAAGGGAACGGACGATTTCGTGAAGAATATCCTAAACTCTGACTCTAACTCAGTTGAAACAGAACAAAAAGAAGATAGAAAAGTTGTAGAAGACAAGAAAGTTGTAGAAGAAGTTGAAGAAACTGAATCTACAGAAGATGATAATGATGAAATCGTGGAAACAGTAGAAATAGAAGAAACAGTAGAAATTGAAGAAACTGAAGATGTTAAAGATTCTGAAGAATCTAAACAAGAGTCTGAACAAGAAGCTGAATCTGAAGAATCTGATGTTACTGAAGAATCTGATGTTACTATCGATAGAAACGACGAACTTTTCATCACTAGCAAGAATTTCTTGAAACAAATGATAGAAGATATGGGAATTGATTGCGATATCGAATCTAGAACTGAAGGAAATATGATTAAGTTCAATATTTTATGTTCACAAGAATCTGATATCGGAATTATCATAGGAAAAAGGGGAGAAACATTAGATTCTCTTCAATATATCGTAAACTTGGTTACTAATAGAAATGCAGACACTTATATAAGAGTTATTTTGGATTGCAACCAATACAGATCAAAAAGAGAAAGATCTCTTCAAAAATTAGCCAGAAGATTAGCAGATAAGGCTATTCAAACAGGTAGAGATATCAAGCTTGAACCTATGAATCCATACGAAAGAAGAATCATTCACACTTATCTTCAAAACGACGAAAACGTGAATACATTCTCTCAAGGCAATGAGCCTAATAGAAGAGTTATTATTAAAAGAAAATAAATTACAAGACTACATATCTTAGGTATGTGGTCTTTTTTTGTGAGATGTTTAATTTGTTGAAATTAGGCTCTTATTTATTTGTAATCATTTTGTATGATATAATATAATATTGCTATAAAGAATGAAAGGATAGACTAAATATGGACGATTGTATTGCAGCTATTAGTTCTGCTACTGGTGAAGCGGGAATTGGCATTGTTCGAATGACTGGAGAGGGTTGCGCGGATGTGCTTGATTCTGTGTTCAAAAGGGCTAATGAAAATGCTGATTTTATAAATAGAAAAATGACTTATGGCCACATTGTTGACGATAATGAGATCGTCGATGAGGTCTTGGTTTGTTATATGAAGGCTCCTCACACATACACTCGTGAGGATGTCGTTGAGATTTACACTCACGGTGGGGTTGTCGCTGTGAGAAAGGTGTTGGAAGTTCTATTAAACAACGGTGCAAGGCTTGCTGAGGCAGGTGAGTTCACTAAGAGGGCTTTCTTAAACGGTAGGATTGATTTGTCTCAAGCTGAGGCTATTATCGATATGATTAAGGCGAAGACTGACAAGGCATACTCTGTGAGTATGAAGCAGTTGGAGGGTAGTGTTAACAGAAATATCAAACAGTTGAGAGATAAGCTGTTGGATATGCTATCTCATGTGGAGTATTCGATTAATTTTACTGAAGATATGCAGGACGAATTGGACAATACTCCTGTTTTAAATGAGGGCAAGGAAGTTTTGGATAAACTCAAAAAGCTTTCTGAGAGTGCAAACAGAGGTAGAATTATCAGAGATGGTATCAATACTACGATAATTGGTAAGCCAAATGTAGGCAAATCTTCTTTGTTGAATGCTTTGTTGAAGGAAAACAGGGCTATTGTTACGGATATTCCAGGAACTACTCGTGATGTCATCGAAGAATACATCGATTTGGACGGGATAAGCCTTAAGATTAACGATACTGCTGGTATTAGAGATACTGAGGATATCGTGGAGAAAATCGGTGTCGAAAAATCGGTGTCGTTTATTTCTGATTCGGATTTGATTATTGCGATTTTTGATTCTTCGAGAGAGTTTGACGATGAGGATAGGAAGATTTTGGATCTTATTAGAGATAAAAAGTCGATTGTTTTATTAAACAAGATTGATTTGGATGGTGAATTTGATGTCGATGAGAACTTGGAAGGAATCGAGGTTATTCACACTTCAATCAAAAACAACGAGGGTATCGAGGATTTAGAAAACAAGATTATAGAGATGTTTAATGATGGATATATTGAAGCTAATAACGACAATATTATTACTAACATTAGACATAGAGATATTATTAACAAAGCTATTAAATCTTTGGAGAGTTCTCTACACGATATGGAAGCTGGCGTTCCTATCGATTGTTTCGAGGTTGATTTGAGAAATGCTTGGGAAATCTTGGGCGAAATCACTGGAGAAACTGTGGATGACGATGTATTGAATAAGATTTTTAGCGATTTTTGTATAGGTAAATAAAATGGATAGATTATATTATGAAAATCCCTACGATGTCGTGGTTGTAGGTGCAGGTCATGCAGGTTGCGAGGCTGCGTTGGCTACGGCGAGATTGGGATTAAAGACTGCGATTATGAGTATTAGTTTGGATTCGGTGGCTGATTTGCCATGTAATCCGAACATTGGTGGCACTGGAAAGGGTCACTTGGTTAAGGAAGTTGACGCATTAGGAGGCGAGATGGGTCTTGTTATCGACAAGACTTACATTCAATCGAGAATGTTGAACACTTCCAAAGGTCCTGCAGTTCACTCATTGAGGGTTCAAGCGGACAAGAGAAAATATCACGATGAGATGAAAAGCGTGTTGGAAAACACAGAAAACTTGGATTTGATTGAAGCGGAAGTCGTGGATATTGGGGTTGAAGACAACAAAATAAAATCCGTAACTACTGCACAGGGAGCGATTTTCCCAACAAGGGCTGTGATTTTGGCGACTGGGACATATCTGAAAGGCCTTGTGATGATGGGTGAATACACTTATGAATCAGGACCTCATGGTATGAAATCATCTAAGAAATTGTCAGAATCTTTAAAAAATTTGGGAATTGAACTTAGAAGATTCAAGACTGGAACTCCTGCGAGAGTTCACAGGGACAGTTTGAACTACGAAGTGATGACTGTGCAACCTGGTGATGACGATGTTATTCCATTTTCATTTTTGAATGACGGCAAGGATATTTCAAAGAAGCAAGAGCATTGCTATTTGACGTACACTACACTTAAAACAAAACAAATTATTGAGGATAATTTGGAGAGATCTCCGATGTATGCTGGTATTGTGAAGGGTGTGGGTCCACGTTATTGTCCTTCGATTGAAGACAAAATCGTGAGATTTCCCGACCGTGATGAGCATCAAGTGTTCGTAGAACCTGAGGGGTTAAGCACGAAGGAAATGTACATTCAAGGCGTGTCATCGACTCTTCCAGAAGAGGTGCAAAAAGAAATGTACAAGACAATCATTGGTTTCGAAAACGTGAGATTTATGAGAAGTGCGTACGGAATCGAATATGATTGCATCGATCCTACTATATTAAAGAGGACTTTGGAACATTTGGAAATCAATAATTTGTTCTTTGCAGGACAAATCAACGGATCCAGTGGATATGAAGAAGCTGCCGGTCAAGGAATTATCGCTGGAATCAATGCTGCTATGAATTTGCTTGGCAAAGAGCCATTCGTATTGGATAGATCAGACGCATATATTGGCGTATTGATAGATGATTTGGTAACCAAAGGAACTAACGAGCCATACCGAATGATGACAAGCAGATGCGAGTATCGTTTGACTTTGAGACAAGACAACGCCGATTTGAGACTTACTGAAAGAGCACACGAGATAGGGCTTGCGACAGATGAAAGATACGAGAAAATGCTTCACAAGAAAAAGACGATTGACGAGGAAATCGAGAGATTGAAGTCAATAATGGTGACTCCAACAGAAGAAACTAACGAAAAATTGAGAAAACTTGGTTCATCTGAACTTAAAACAGGCATCACTTTGTTGGATTTAATCAAAAGACCAGAATTGACTTACGATAAAACAGAAGAATTTGACGTTGAAAGACCGGAATTACCAAGGTATTTGAGACTACAAGTGGAAACTCACATCAAATACGAAGGCTATATTGCAAAACAAATGAGCCAAATCAAGCAATTTAAAAAGCTTGAAAACAGAAAACTGGATATGATTGAAGATTACAAGGAAGTTATGGGGCTTTCCAATGAAGCTGTACAAAAACTCAACGACATCAAACCAGAATCGTTGGGTCAAGCGAGCAGAATTAGCGGCGTCAGCCCTTCTGACATCAACGTTTTATTGATTTATATGGAAACGAGGAAGAAATAATGTCACTAAAAGAAACATTGAACGATTACGATATACAATTGGATGACAATCAAATAGATTTGCTGTTGAGATACATGGATTTGGTTTTGGAAAAGAACAAGGTAATGAACTTGACAGCAATCACTGAAGAAGAAATGTTTCACGTGAAACATTTTGTGGATTCCTTGTATGTGTTGAATTTGTTCGATTTTGAGGAAAACAAAACTATAATTGACGTGGGAACTGGGGCAGGATTTCCAGCTATTCCAATCAAAATAGCGCGAAATGATTTGAAGTTCACATTGCTCGACAGTTTAAGAAAAAGAGTAGATTTCTTAAAGGATGTTATAGATGAACTACATCTGACAGAAATAAAAGCAGTCCACGAAAGAGCAGAGGAATGCACGAGAACTGCTGAATACAGAGAACAATACGATTATTGCATATCACGAGCAGTGTCAAAGCTTGATACGTTGGCTGAGTTCTGTCTACCGTTTGTAAAAGTCGGAGGATACATGATAGCCATGAAAGGAAAATCTGACGAAACAGACGTAGGAGAAAATGCAATCAAAATCCTCGGTGGTAAAATAGAACAAACTATTGATTACAAAATAGATGACGAAGACAGAAGTTTGGTTGTAATCAAGAAAATCAAAGAAACTCCGAAGAAATACCCTCGTGGTGGTGGCAAACCAAAGAAGAATCCTCTATAAACAACGGGTTTTGAAAAGAAAATACTTCACAATAATAAGCAGAAAACCAGATTGACTCAAATATCTAGCTTACGAAAACAAACAAATTCTAAGCTTGTGAATCTAAAATCGCAAACTCGCTATCGCTCAGACAGTGCGATTTCTTAACGATTCACTTCGCTTGAATTTGTAGTTGTTTTCTCCAGATGATATTTTCCGTCAATCACGGTAATCTGCTTTTTTGTTTGCGTGGATTTTGATTGTTACGAAATAGGAATTGAATATTTCACAATGATAATCAGAAAACTGGATTGAATATTAACAGGGACAATATTATAGTTATTGCTAAAAGTAGAAGAACATTTTTGCACGAATATCTAGACTACGAAAATAAATAAATCCAAAGCTCATAAGCCTAAAATCGCAAACTCGCTATCGCTCAAACAGTGCGATTTTTGACGGCTTATTTCACTTGGATTTATGCTTATTTTCTTCGTATGATATTCTTAACAAGAATGAATTCTACTTTTTTGTTTCGATAGATTTAAGAGGAAACGAGGAAAAATATTTTTCGTAAGATTTTCAATGCTATGAATGAGGGAAGAATGTTTTTCTATTTTTAAATCAAAATGTTTCACGTGAAACATTACAAACAAATTTTTATTAGTGATATAATTTATTTGTAAGAGAGAGAAAAAAACGACGCTCTGAGAGGCGTTTTATGGCAGGTAAAATAAAATATAGGTAATAACCTATGGAGGAGATATGAAAGTTCAAATAATAGCTGTAGGGACGGAATTATTGCTTGGTGACACTTTGGACACGAATTCTAACTATCTTTCTATTAAAATGAGGGAGTTGGGGTTTGATGTTTACAAGAGGGTTGTGGTTGGAGATAATTATGACAGGCTTTACAAGGAAATTGAAGATGGTTTACAACAAAATGATTTAATTATAACTACTGGTGGTTTGGGGCCGACGGAAGATGATATCACGAAAAAATGTTGCTGTGATTGTCTTGGTAAGAAAATGGTTCTTAACGAAAAAAGTTATGCGAAATTAAGGAGGTATTTTAACGAAGACGAGAAGGCGATCCAAGGCAATATCAAACAATGTATGTTCCCGGAAGATGCGATTGTTTTTGAAAATTTTAATGGGACTGCTGATTGTGCAATGATTGAGAATAACGGCAAGAGAATTCTGTTCTTACCGGGACCTCCAGCTGAGATGAAGCCTATTTACGAAAATCAAGTGCAACAAGTATTGGAACAATTTGCGACGGACTGTATTATTTCTGAAACGTTGAACATCTCTATTCTTGGAGAATGGGACATGAATGAGAGGGTCAAGGATATCATTGAATCGTCAAATAATCCTACGGTCGCACCATATTTTAAAAAGGACAAGAGAATACTTCGAATAACAGCAAAAGCATCAGACAGACAAACTGCCCTTGATATGATTGCTGAAAAGAAACAAGAACTTCGAGATAGACTTGGTATGTATGTTTTTGGAGAAAATGACGAAACAATTGAAGAATCAGTCTACAAGGTGTTGAAAGAATACGATTTGTCGATTATGACATCAGAATCCATTACAGGTGGTATGATTGCATCCAAACTTGTGAATGTGTCTGGAGTTAGCGATTATTTGAAAAGGTCATTGGTGGTGTATTCTAATGAAGCAAAGATTGATTTGCTTGGCGTTAAGGCTGAAACTATTGACACATACGGTGTTGTTAGTGAGAATGTTGCATTTGAGATGGTTGAGAGGATGTTTGAAAAATTTAATGTTGACTGTGCAATATCTACAACTGGTTTCGCGTCAGGAGAAAATGCTGGGCTTGTATACGTTGGATTGGGCTACAAAAATACGATAAAAACGCTAAAATTACAGCTTCATGGAGAACGCAATAAAATCAGAAATAGAGTTTCAAATCGTGCACTGGCAGAGTTGAGGCTAATGATTTTAGAAAATGTTTCACGTGAAACATTTTAAAACAAAATACAACTTTATTTGTGCTATAATAAATATGAAAGGAGCTGTAAATTTGAAAACAATATGTGTATTTAATCAAAAAGGTGGAGTGGGCAAAACTACTACCGTCGTTAATTTGTCAGCAGCTCTTGGTTTGAAAGGAAAAAAAGTGCTTGTAGTGGATTTGGATCCACAAGGTAACACTACTTCAGGCTTTGGAATCAACAAGTTTGAGCTTCAAAAAAGCATATACGATTTGATGGTTCACGAAGATTTTGATGAGGATTTCATCATCAAAACTGAAGAAAAAAACGTGGATATAATCCCAGCAACGTCTGATTTGTCAGGTGTTGAGGTGGAGCTTATAAACACTAATGACAAGGAAAAAGTGTTATCTAAGATACTTTCTAATGTAAGTGGATATGATTTTTGTTTTATAGATTGCCCTCCATCTTTGGGGACTTTGTCTATAAATGCGTTGGTGGCGGCAGATTCTGTCCTCATACCTATTCAATGTGAGTTTTACGCGCTTGAAGGTGTGAGCCAGTTGATGAATACTATTAATTTGGTGAGAAGTTCACTTAACGAAAACTTAGAAATAGAAGGTATCGTTATGAGTATGTTTGATGGTAGAAATAATCTTAGTTTGGAAGTGGTGGAAGAGGTCAAGAAATACTTCAAAGACAAGGTGTTTACGACCATGATACCGCGTAATATAAGGTTAGCAGAAGCTCCAAGCTATGGAATGAGTGCGTTATCTTACGACAAAAATTCCAAAGGATCTATTGCTTACAAGAGACTAGCGGAGGAATTTTTATAATGGTTAGGAAAAAGGGATTAGGAAGAGGCTTAGACGCTTTAATACCACAAAATATTATAGAAACGACAAGTTCTGATTCGATCGTTAAAATCGAATTATCGAAAATAATTAGAAGAGAAGATCAACCAAGAACACATTTTGAAAAAGACAAGATACGTGAGCTAGCAAATTCTATCAAAGAATACGGCGTTATATCTCCGATTATCGTTCGTAAAAAGGATGATAAGTACGAGATAATCGCTGGAGAAAGAAGATTTCTGGCGAGTTTAGAAGCTGGATTGTCTGAAATTCCTGCGATTATAAAGGAAATGGAAGATAGTGAAGTGGCAGAAGTGTCGCTTATCGAAAACATTCAACGTGAAGATTTGAATGCTGTTGAAGAGGCCGTAGCTTATAAAAACTTGATGGAAAACTACAACTTAACGCAAAAAGAATTGGCAGACAAATTGTCGAAATCAAGGTCATATATAGCAAACACTTTGAGACTACTAAACTTGGATGAATTGTCACTGGAACATTTGAAAAAAGGTGACATAACATCATCACAAGCTAGAAGTTTGCTTGCTATTGATGATATGAAAAAGAGAAAAGCGTTGTTGGACAAGCTATTATCCAAGAAGACAAATGTCAGAGAAATTGAAAAAGTGTCCAAGGAAACAGACCCGTTTTTGTTGGATTTGCAAAACAGATTTTTGGAGAAATTCTCTACAAAGGTTAGAATTAAGCCAAGAAGAAAAGGCGGAAGTATAGAGATAGAATATCTATCTAATGAAGATTTAGAAAGGATTATGGAGATATTAGAGCTATGATGTTTATGGATCAAACTTTAGAAGAATTTATTAAAAATGTAAACTCAAAGGAACTTCCAGGTGGGGGTTCTATCAGTGCGTTGACTGCGCTTTTGGGAGTAGGTATTGGAAACATGAGTTTCTATCTAACTGAAGACAAGAAATCTTTCAAAGCATTAGACGAGAAAACTCAACAAGAAATCAGATCTTATGTAGACAGACTTACTGAAATTATCGAAGAATTAAAGGGAAAAATGGTTGAAGATACTAAAAGTTTTGACTCTGTTCTTCAAGCATACAAGCTTCCTAAAGAAACTGACGAAGAAAAAGCATACAGAAAGAAAATGATAGCCGATGGATACATCATCGCTACAGAATCTCCAATGTCTTCTGCTAGAATCATGATGGAAGCATTGGAGCTTGTAAAACAAATTGCAAAATATATCGATAAATATGCAATAACTGACCTTTTAGCAAGTGCATATTTATTACATTCTAGTATGAAATCTGTAATGTTGAACGCTAAGATTAACATGAAACAACTTGGCGATGCATCTGCTGTTTCAGAAGAAATCACAACATTAGAAGACAAATCAGAAGTTTTATTGAGAGAAATTGAAGAAGTTTCATACAAGAAAATAGGTGAGGTATAATGGCTTATTTCGATAATGCTGCGACGAGTTTTCCAAAACCAGAGATAGTTTACGAAAAACTCGATGAAGCAACGAGAGAATTTGCCGCAAATCCTGGAAGAAGTGGCCACAAGTTGTCACTTAAAATGGACAGGGCGATTTTTAATTCTAGAATGAACATAGCAGAATTTGTCGGCGGAACGAATCCTCTTAATTTGATTTTCACATTGAACTGCACTGACAGCTTGAACATTGCGATTAAAGGTCTTGTAAAAAAAGGAGACCACGTCATCACAACATCTTTGGAACACAACTCAGTTCTTCGACCTCTTCACAAAATGCAAGAAGATGGATTTATCGATTTGACAGTTGTTTATGCGGATGAACGTGGGATTTTGGATGTCAACAAAATCGAAGAAGCGATTACTGACAAGACGAGAGTTTGCGTGACGACTGCGATGAGTAACTTGACAGGAACTATCGTAGATTTCTGCAAAATCGGCGAAATCATGCACGCTCACAACATCTTATACATCGTCGATGCTGCACAAGCGATTGGGTTTTTGGATTTCGATATGAAAAATATGCCGATAGATGTGTTGTGTTTTCCTGGACACAAATCGTTGTTTGGACCTATGGGAACGGGCGCTATGTATATAAAAGAAGGAATTGATGTCAAAAGCTTGAAACAAGGTGGAACTGGATCGCACTCACAAGATTTAGAACAGCCTGACGAATATCCTGACAGATTAGAAGCTGGAACTATCAACGGACCTGCAATTTATGCGCTTTCTGCCGGAGTTGATTTCATCAAACAAGAAGGTTTGAAAAACATCAGAGACCACGAAAATCGTCTTAAAAACAGATTTATAAATGGTTTGAAAGATGAAAAAGGAATCACAATGTACGGAAGTTTGGATGAACACCAAGGACCGGTTGTGCCTGTAAATGTCGAAGGAATAGGATCTAGTCAATTGGCATACATCCTAGATGACAAATACGATATCGCAACGAGAGCTGGAATTCACTGTGCGCCGCTTGCACACAAGACTATTCACACACAAGACATCGGTGCTGTTAGGTTCTCATTTGGCCATTTCAACACTGAAGAAGAAGTGGACAAGGCGATTGAAGCGTTGAAAGAAATCAACCGAGGAGATAAAGATGGGGCAATCTAGTGCTATGAACACAATATTGATAATTCTTATGGTGTTTGTGGTATTAGTTTCCGTGATAAATTTCCGCAAAATCAACATCGTCAACAAAAAAGTTAACAGAGTTAAAAGAAGATATGATGCGCTTTTCAGAGCACAAGATGGTGACATTGAAGATATTTTAAACCAAAATTCTACAGATATCGTGGCAAATCAAAAAAGAATCGAAGAATTGTCCAAAACATTGGAATCTGTGGAAACTTTACAAGCAATATCACTTCAAAAAATCGGCCTTGTTAACTATGATGCGTTTGAGTATTTGACTAACAAACTTTCATATTCACTATGTTTGTTGGATGCCAATGACAACGGGCTAATAATCACATCGATTTTCGGAAGAGAACAATCTACAAGCTACATCAAAATCATAACAAACGCTAAATGTAGCGAAAAACTAAGCGAAGAAGAAAATGAAGCTTTGAAGAAAGCTTTGAAATAACATTGTAATAAAGGAGAAGAAAATGGATATATTTGAATCATTGAAATCAAAAATTTCAGGCAAAAACTTAAAGATAGTATTTCCTGAAGGAGAAGAATTGAGAATTTTAAAAGCAGTAGCGAGATTAAACGAAGAAAAAATCATAACTCCTGTAATTTTAGGTGACGAAGACAAAATAAAAGAATTAGCAAAAAAAGAAAACTTGAACATCGAAGGGGTTAAAATCATCAATCCACTTACAGCTTCTGATTTCGATGAAAAAGTAGACAAATTTGTTGAAAGACGTAAAGGCAAAAACACTGAAGAACAAGCAAGAACAATGCTTAAAGATGTGAACTACTACGGAACAATGATGCTTTATTGTGATGAAGTAGACGGTCTTGTATCAGGTGCTGTTCACTCAACTGGAGACACTGTAAAACCTGCACTTCAAATCATCAAAACAAAACCAGGCACAAAACTTGTATCAGGAGCAATGGTTATGATTGGACCAAACGGTGAAAGATACGTATTCTCTGATATTGCCATCAACATCGAATTGTCCGAAGAACAATTGGCAGAAGTTGGCGTTGTAAGTGCAGAAACTGCAAAACTTTACGATATAGATCCAAAAGTTGCATTCCTTTCATTCTCCACAAAAGGCTCTGCAAAACATCCATTTGCAGAAAAAGTTGCCAACGCTACTAAAATCGCTCAAGAAATGGCACCAGATCTTCCAATTGACGGGGAATTACAATTTGACGCAAGTATCGTTGAATCTGTAGGAAAACAAAAAGCTCCAGGATCCAACGTAGCAGGTCATGCAAATGTGTTCGTATTCCCAGATTTACAAGCAGGTAACATCGGATACAAAATCGCTCAAAGATTAGGAAAATTCGAAGCAATAGGACCAATCCTTCAAGGAATGGCAAAACCAGTTAACGATTTGTCTCGTGGTTGCAACGAAGAAGATGTGTATAAACTAGCTCTTATCACAGCTGCTCAATCATTATAAAGTGAAAAATAATAGACTGTTCACGCTAATAACATATGTCGTATTCTTGTTGTTCTCGGGATTTTTAGTAGAAATCGTATTATCAGGCAAGAGCTTTACAAGAATAATGCTAATAGTTTTCGTAGCATCGTTATTAGTCGTGACTAAAATGATTTACGATAGAAGAGATGAGGACATATCATCATTGAAAGAGTTGAGATTGTATTTGATTGCAAGTGCAGTAGTTTCTATAATGGCAATCGTGAAATATTTAAAAGAATTTTCATTTAGTAGAATATATATGCCATTTGCATTTGCAATAATTATACATTTAGTTTATACAGTAATATACAAAAACAAATCAAAAACACAAAGATAGGTGCAAGCCTATCTTTGTTTTTAAGGAGATAAAATGGAGTTAATTAATTTCATATATTTGTTCTTCTTTTATGCGGTTTTCGGATATATTTGGGAAGTGATTTGGGTTAGTAGTTGTCAAAAGAAACTCACAAACAGAGGCTTCTTGTACGGGCCACTACTTCCAATATATGGGTTTGGTGCAGTGTTCATCACACTTTTTGTTGATCACGCAATAGCAAGGTTTAACGATTCTTACATCGTAATATTTTTCTCGGGACTTATAATTGCAACTGCGTTGGAATTCGTATCGGGATATTTGATTGAAAAAATATTCAAAGTAAGATACTGGGATTACACAGAAAGATTTATGAACATAAAAGGGCTAATATGCCTCAGATCATCACTGTTTTTCGGAGTAATGTCCATATTCATGATGAATTATTCCAACAAATACATACTTGAACTCACTGAAAAAATCAAAAACTCAAACTACAACTTCGTGATTTACATTCTAATCGCTATATTTTCTGTAGATGTTGTAATTTCAGTAAAACAAGCTTATGGATTTAGGTATATAATTCAATACCAAGAAAAAATGGAATCCTACTTGGAAGAAATCAAAAAAGATGTCAAGCTCAAAGCGTTGGAAGGATCACAAACACTTGAGGCTGATTTGTCGGAAATAAAGACTGCTCTTCGAGACAGAATAGAAAATGTTGAAATCAAGAAATCCTTCATAGAAAACAGCGCCAAAATATTGGAAAACAGAATAGCACGAGAAACCAACCTCAAAGAAAAGCTCAAAGAATTGTTGGATGAAAAAGTTGAAAGCGACGAAAAAGTCGAATTAATTAACAAGAGAATCGACAAAGTCTACAATAGAAGACTTAAAAGATTACAAACTCACCAAAAAAACATCCAAAGAGTTGCAAAGAGAAACGATATAACTTACAAGAAATAAAAACAAGCAGATGTCTTATATGGCATCTGCTTTTGTATTTGAATTATATTTATACGAAATTAAACTGCATAAAATCTCATTATTTCTTCGGCGCTGTTTTCGCTGTTGTCGTTGTTTATTTCCAACTCAAAATCTTTTGATTTGACAGCGTAATTGATGTCGTAGTATTTCGTAATCAAGCTTTCGATAACACTATCGTAGTCTTCGTTCTCTAGTTTATCAATCAAAATAGATGAGTTGTTCTTGCCAATGTATTTGGATAAATGATTTATTCCTTTTTTTATATCTTCCAAAGCATGAGGATTTTTCAAATAATCTGTTTTTATTCTATCAATTCTGTTTTCTAGGCTTGAATTTATCATAACCTGATGATGTGAACTGTTGTATTTTTGTCTCAAAGATTTTGGAATATTCAAGCTTCCTATTTTGCTACTTTCACATTCCACAAAAACAGGTTCATCATCGAAACTTTTTAGCTTATCAAAAAGCAAACTTTCGAACATTTTTTGTGATGGTTGATTTTTCAATCCGGCATTTCCAAGAATGGAGCCTCTGTGATTTGCAAGTTGTTCCAAGTTGAGGACGTTTTTGTGAGAACTTTCCAGAAAATTCAGAATTTCTGTCTTGCCAACTCCTGTGTAGCCATTGATATTTACGTATTCGTGTGAATTTATAAGCTTCTCTAGGTTTTCGATAATATATTTACGATACGATTTGTATCCGCCTTTTAGCCTGTAAATACCAAGTCCCATTGATTTCATTATGTTAAAAAGCACAGTACTTCTCATTGATCCTCTGTAGCAGAATAAGCACACGTTGTGATTTTCACTCAAATCCAATAATTTCACGTAGATGTCTTCTAGTTTTACAGATGCGTAACGCACTGCCAATTGCTTCGCGCACTCGTGATCACCATTATCATAAATCGTTGAGATTTCCACTCTTTCATCGTTATTTAGTATTGGAATATTGATAGCTCCGGGGATAGTTTCCTTCTGAAACTCGTATTCGCTTCTAACATCGACAAATATTATATTTTCCATATTTATAAGTTCTTCATAAGTATTCGCTACGAACATTTTGGCCTCCAAAATACTAATTATACACCTTTTATTGCGTTTGTAAAAGAGATTTTAGGCAAAAAAAGAACTTGCAATCGCAAGTTCTCAATTAAAAATTAAAATACATTCTAACAAGTCCAAGTATCAATATATGAACTGGATAGAATAGATAGTTTACCAATTTGTTTTGTTTTCCACGTTTTCCGTTGTATGTCACAGTAAAGGCGAATCCCAAGAAAGAATACACTTCTTTGATAATCGACAAATATCCAAGACCTGCGGAAATCACTGGCTTGTCGTAGAAAATGTAGAACAAGTAAGCTAAAATTATCGCGTGATAATCGTAGTCCAAGCTTAAATACATTGCCAAGAATCCGAAAACAGCGACGATTATTACAGATGCACCGTACCAAAGTATCCTGTTCTTAAATTTATCTTTAATATAATCAATTATCCACACAGTTACAAGACACAATGCCAACGTGAACATCATATTGTTCCAATACGGATCGAACAACACCTTCGATGTGAAAATATCGAACGGAACCTCTGAAATCACCGCAAAAACCAACAAGTTTCGAAGATATTTCGCCCTGTCGTGTGTCTTGAAAAATCCTTCAACTATGAAAAATATAAATATTGGAAATGCAATTCTTCCTAATATCGATAGAAAATTCGAGATATACAACAATGCTCCTTTTCCATTTAAAAAATGCGTTACAATCGAGTTGTTAACATGATCAATCAGCATCGATGTAAACGCAATGTATTTTAGCTGAGCTGCGTTGAATATCTGAAATTTCTTTAATTTATCGTGTTCAAATCTTTTATTAATATCCATTAGTCCTCCTTAAAAATTGAGTATACTGTATGATACAATAATTTGAACAAATTTGCAATATTTTCGCGTAAAAAAATAGTTCAAAGCAAATACCACTTTGAACTACTCAAATTTATTTATTATTTCATTGATTTCTTCTTTTTTTTGCAACAAACATTTTATTATTTTTTCTTTTTTAGATTTTGTCGCCCTGTATTTTGGAATCGAAACGCTAATAGCGTATTTTACCTTGTCTTTTTGCTTCAAAGGCACAGCAAAGCATATTATATCTCGCATTGATTCTTCTACTTCGTAGGAATATCCGTCTTTTCTAATGTCTTCTATTTGCTTGTACAATACATCAATATCAGTGATTGTATTTTCGGTCAAAGCTGTGAGACCATTCGGATAAATATTTTTCAATTCATCGTAATTTAGGTTAGAAAGCAGAGATTTTCCAAGGGATGTTGCGTATGCTGGAATCATCTTTCCTACAGATGAAATCAACTGAACTGGTTGTTTGGGGTTTACTTTTTCGATGTAGGTTGTGTATTGACCAGTCAGAATACTCAACTGGCAAATCTCATTGACTTCCGTCACAATTTCTTGCATTTTTTCTTTGATTATTTCCAATATAGCTGAACTTTTTGAGAAGTTTTGCCCGATGCACCACATCATTATTCCTATTTTGTAGTAGTTATCTTCACACATCAAAAACCTGTTTTCTTCTAATGTTTTTAAAATTGGAAACAGAGTTGATTTGGGAATAGATGTTTCATTCGAAATCTCCGTTTGAGTGGCACCTTTCGGTTTTGTTTCTAAAAAATTAAGTATATCGATAACTCTTTGTGTTGGTTTATGCATATTAATACTCTTTCTATTGTGTTTTTTTAGTTAAATTAATATAAACAAGTATACCACATTTTTCATAAATTAAAATGTTGACAGACTTTATTGTCGGTGTTAATATGTAATTAAAGAATTGTAAATACAAACCTAGTTCGTATATACGAAGTTCGAAAATTAAAAAAGTAAGGAGATTAATATGAAATACGAGATTATAACTCCTCTATTAACTAGCATCAACGACGATGGAAGTGTCGATATTGACGGTACTTTGAATCTTGTTGAATACGTTATAGATGGCGGAGTTGACGGAATTCTACCACTTGGTAGTGCAGGAGAATTCACAGCATTTACTTTTGAACAAAAAAGAGATTTACTAAAGGCGATTATCAAAAAAGTTGGTAAGAGAATCAAAGTTTTGGCAGGAACAACTTCATTAGTACCACAAGAAACTGTTGAGTTGTCAAATGAAGTTATAAAATGTGGAGCTGATGGTGTGGTTATTCTTCCTCAATTTTATTTTGGATTGAGCGATGATGAAGCTTTTGAATATTTCTCATATATGGCAGAAAATATCGACGGAGATATCTACATTTACAACTATCCTGCAAGAACTGGATACAATATTTCGATTGATGTTGTGTTGAAATTGATCGAAAAATATCCAAACATCGTTGGATTAAAAGATACCATTGCAGAAACAGGCCACACTCAAGAGTTGATTTCAAAATCTAGATTAGTCAGAGATGATTTCAGAGTTTATTCTGGTTTCGACAATCAATTCACAGCAAACATTGCCGCTGGTGGAAGTGGTTGTATATCAGGATTTTCAAATATAAGACCAAGATTGTGGGCAGATTGGGTAAAGGCTGCAAACGATAATAATCTTGATGAAATTCACAAATACCAAAAAATCATCAACAAAATGATGGACATCTATGCTATTCAAACAAACTTCTCAAATGTATGCAAGAATGTTTTGAAAAGAGAAGGTATGAAGATTAATACGAAATGTATGTTACCTTACGATAATATATCAGAAGATCAAATCGATAGGGCTTTTAAAATATTAGAAGATTCGGAGAAGATTAATGGTTAAGGCATTATTAATTCATAAAGATGACAACGTAGCTGTTGTGATTAGTCAAGTCAAGGAAAATGACGAGGTTGTTTATGTTGACAAGGACAACAAATCTCACAAAATCATTGCAAATGGAAGCATTCCACAATATCACAAGATAGCTATCAAAGACATCAAGGAAAATGATTATGTAATTAAATACGGAGAACATATCGGGCTTGCAAGTTGTGATATCAAAGCAGGAGATTATGTTCATACGCACAATGTAAAAGATAACAGAGAAGACAACAAATTAAAGGAGAAATAGTTAATGAAGACATTTATGGGATATAGAAGGCCGGATGGAAGAGTCGGCATTAGAAA
The DNA here is from genome assembly GCF_052932205.1 of Finegoldia sp. P1-F-LS. NCBI lineage: Bacteria > Bacillati > Bacillota > Tissierellia > Tissierellales > Peptoniphilaceae > Finegoldia > Finegoldia sp. P1-F-LS. Next base: position 59,925 of record NZ_JBRFJH010000002.1, read on the forward strand.
CAAGGTGTTGATACTACCTTGCTCTATGTGCGCATCTGATACAACTAGAATGGTTTCTCAAAAAGTTGAAGGAACTACAACTTTTAATTTACAAACAGGTTGCTCACAAGTAGGTAGTGATTTGGATATGACTATCGAAACTATTGCAGGACTAGCAGCTAACCCTAACATTTACGGTACGATTGCTATTTCACTTGGTTGCGAAGATGCACAAATCACTAAAGTAATGGCAGAAATCAACAGACGTACCAACAAACCTCTTGAATCACTTGTAATTCAAAACGAAGGTGGCACTATTAAAACAATCAAAAAAGCGACAGAGCTTGCCAAGAAAATGGTCGAAGAAGCAAACAAACAACAACGTGTAGAAGTGCCTGTTTCTGAATTGATTTTCGGAACAAACTGCGGTGGCTCTGATACGACAAGTGGACTTGTTTCCAATCCTCTTGTAGGAGCAGTCAGCGATTATTTGGTAGAACAAAAAGCTACTACAGTAATTTGCGAAACAACAGAATTCATAGGGGCGGAACATATTTTAGCAAAAAGAGCTTCCAACGAAGAAACTCGTGAAAAAATCTACGATATAGTAAAAACTTACGAAGATAATATCAGACAAATGACAGGAAAAGATGTCAGAGAAGGTAACCCTTCACCAGGAAATATCCATGGTGGATTAACAACATTGGAAGAAAAATCACTTGGATGCATCCACAAAGGTGGAACATCACCTATAAATAAGATTTATGATTACGCACAACCAATGGAAACTGGCCAAGGACTTGTAATCATGGACACTCCAAGTAACGATTCGGCATCTGTAACAGGATTGATCGCAGGAGGAGCACAAATCGTGGTATTTACAACAGGAAGAGGAACACCTACGGGAAATCCTATAGCTCCAGTTGTTAAGATAACTGCTAACAGAGAAACTTACCAAAAAATGTCAGACAACATTGACTTTGACGCTAGTGGAGTTTTGTTTGATGAAGTTAGCATGGAAGAATTAAGAGACAAGCTAATCGACAGAGTAATAGATTATTGTAACGGCGAAGAAACAAAAGCAGAAGAACTTGGATTTACAGAATTAGCAATACAACGTACAGCTGTATTTGTATAATAAAATAATTATTAAGGAGAAGAAACATGGATTTAGGTTTAAAAGACAAAGTAATTTTTGTAACAGGCGGATTTAAGGGAATAGGACGTGCAATTGCACTTCAAGTGGCAAGAGAAGGTGCCATTCCAGTTGTATTGAACAGAAAAAACGATCAATACGAACCATTTAAGAAAGAATTGGAAGAAATCACAGACAAATATGAAATTTACTTCATTGATTTGAACAACACTGAAGAAATCGAAGCAATCGTAAAAGATGTTGTGAAGAAATACGGTCGCATCGATGGTGTTGTAAACAACGCTGGACGTAACGACAACAAAGCTATTGAAGAAACTTCTTGGCAAGATTTCGAAAAATCAATTCACTCAAATCTTACTCACTACTACGAATTAGTAAGACAAGCACTACCAGAATTAAAGAAAAACAAAGGATCAATCGTAAACATTACATCAAAGACAGCTCTTACTGGACAAGGAAAAACATCTGCATACGCAGCAGCAAAAGGAGCTATTCTTGGATTAACAAGAGAATGGGCAGCAGCATTTATTAAAGATAGTGTAAGAGTTAATGCAATAGTTGTTGCAGAAGCGTGGACTCCATTGTATCAAGAATGGATTAAAACATTTGGTGATGAAAAAGCACAACAAGAACGTCTAAGCTTAATCACTGACAGAATTCCACTAGAACACAGAATGACAGAACCATCAGAAATAGCTAACACAGCAGCATTCTTGTTATCTAACAAATCATCTCATACAACAGGACAATGGGTATTTGTAGATGGTGGATACGTACATTTGGATCGTGCACTTGACTAATAATAGGTGATAATTATGACAGAAAATAAAAACAATAAACAATTGACTGGAGGAAAGGCAAAGCTTGCGATAATACTTGTTACATCACTATTCTTCGTATGGGGATTAACAATGAACTTGGTAAACGCTTTGAAAACTCCAATGGAAAACTACATGCAATTAAGTGGTACAGAATCTGCACTACTTCAAGTTGCATATTTCGGAGCATATTTCTTCATATCAATTCCAGCAGCAAACTTAGCTAGAAAAAAAGGATACAAAGCGGGAATATTGCTAGGACTTTTCCTATTTATCGTAGGATCATTCTTGACAGTACCAGCCACAATCTCTACAAACTATCCACTATTCTTGTTGGCAATGTTTGTAATAGCAGCAGGTGCAACATCACTAGAAACAAACTGTAACCCTTACATCACAAAACTTGGTGATCCTGAAAATGAATCCACAAGAATAAACCTTGCCCAAAGCTTCAACGGCGTGGGAAACATCGTAGGACCACTTATTCTTGGTGGAATCGTAGGAGCTACAGTAAAACCAGGAGATGTTGGATTTGACCAAGCGAAACTAAGCTTTTTATCAAGCACTAAAAATATATACCTAATCATAGCTGTAGTATTGATAGCTGTATTTGCAACATTTATCTTCGTAAAATTACCAACACCTCCAGGAGATGTTGAAGAAGAAAACAGTGTTCAAGAACCAACAAAAGTTATCATCAAAAGACTTATGAACAAACCACATTTCGTATTGGGACTTGTAGCAGAATTCATATTCATCGGATTACAAGTTGCAGGAATGTCCTTGTTCTCAGCTTACGCTGTTGGACAATGGCAAGGATTAACAGAAGGACAAGCTACACAATATCTAGGAATATTGTCACTATTATTCACAGTTGGCCGTTTCGTAACAACACCACTTATGAATAAATTCAAAGCTGGCAAAATATTGGGAGTATACATGCTATTATCTGCAATTATATTTGCAGCAGTTGGCTTGGGATTGGGCAAAGTTTCCGTAATAGGATTCATAATATCATACCTATTCATCTCAATAGGGTTCCCAACAATTTACTCATTAGCATTACATGATATTCAAGGATCAGAAGCAAAAGTTGCAGCAAGTATGCTAACAATGAGCATCGTCGGAGCAGCACTAATTCCTCTATTAATGAGCGCAATTGGAGATGCATCTAACCTACAAATTGCATTGGCACTAGCAGTACCAGGATTTTTATATTGCTCATGGTACGGATTTAAAGGATCAGTAAAAACTAAATAGAGAGGCAAACAAAATGGCAAACAAACTTAAAGTAATCGACACACATTTTCATATTTGGGATCTTGAAAAACAAGATTTACCTTGGTTAGCGGGAGTTCCTGAAACCATCAAAAAAACATTCACAATTCAACAATACATTGAAAACTACGAAAAAATTAAAGACATTGATTTTTTAGGTGGAATATACGTTGAAGTAGATGGAAAAGATCCTATACAAGAAGATGAAATCATCTATGATATCAAGAAAAATAATAAAAAATTATTAGCTACACTACTTCGAAGCAAAGTATCTCCAACAATGAGAGTACCTGCACAATCAGTAGGAATCAGAGAACCTCTTCACACTGATGACAATCCAAAGGGACGTTGCCTTGAAGAATCATTCATCGAAGGATTAAAAGAGTTAGCTGATAGAGGACTAATCTTTGAATCATGCAACAGAGTAGAAGAATTAGATGATTTGTACCAAGCATTAAAACAAGTTCCAGAATTAAAAGTAGTATTGAATCACTTGGGAAATCCAGTTGAATTATCAGAAAAATACAAAAAAGACATGAAAAACTTAGCAAGCCTACCAAACTTGTATGTAAAAGTTTCTGGATTTGCAACAGAAGATGAAAAATTTGTCCAAGAACTACTTCAATTCACAAAAGAAACATTCGACAAAGACAAGCTAATCTACGCATCCAACTGGCCAGTAGTAGAATTGTACTCTACATTTGACAAGCACTTGCAAATAGTTAGAGATTTCTTCAACGATGATGAAGACATATTCTACAACAATGCAATTAAATGTTACAACTTGAAAATAAAATAATATTTCATAAGAAAAACTGACTTTTATTAGTCGGTTTTTCTATTTTGTGTTAGCATACTAACAATTACTTTAATTAGTGTTAGTGTGCTAACTTTTTTTTATCAAGAAATATGGTTTAATAATAGTACAAGGAGGATGGTTATGGAAAAGGATATAGTAATTGTTACTAATAATAGTTACGTAATTAACGAATACGACAACACTATTAATATCGAAGGAGAATATTTGGATGTGCTTTATAAGGTAAGAGATCTCACACATTTGGGGTATTCTTTGGTGACTCATCCTCTAGCTGCATCGATTAGGATGTTTTATTCGCCGGTTAGAAGTGTAGTGATGAAAAAAGGTTTTTCTGAAAGGTCAATTGAAATTATTGAAAATTCTATCGAAAAATATATCAACACTATGGGAGTTCGAAAGCCAGATTACAGAAATGGTGAAGATTATTGTACTCTCGATGCGGTTCTTCTAAAAGAAGGTATAGAGAATTAATGAAGGAGTTGGGGTTATGAAATTAGAATATCAAAATTGTCTGATTGAAGATGTTAAGTTTTCTGATACTACTAAGGTAGAAAACAAGACTCTTTTTATCAACAAAGATGAAATGATCGATTTTTTAAAGGATGTCGATTTTGTAACAGAAATTAGCATTGACTTGGCGAAACCTGGCGAAAAAACTAGGATTATACCAGTTAAAGACTGTATCGAACCTAGATTTAGAGTTGGTAGAACGAATAAGTTCCCAGGTGTTACAGGTGAAATCGAACAACTTGGAGACGGTATCACTAAGATTATGAAAAATGTAGCTGTTGTTACTGTTGGTGATGTTGTTGGTTTCCAAGAAGGAATTATAGATATGTGGGGAGAAGGAGCAGACTACACTCCATTTTCCAAGACTTTGAATGTAGTTGTAGATATTAAAGTTCAAAAAGATATCGAACCTCACGAACACGAAACTTGTGCTAGACTTGTAGGTTTGAAGTCTGCTGAATATTTGGGATATGCTCTTGAAAATGTAGAGTGCGATAATTCAGAAATCTTCGAAATTCAAGATATTAAAACAGAAGCAGAAAGACTCAAAGATCTTCCAAGAGTCGTATATGCACAAATGATGATTGCACAAGGTTTGCTTCACGATGTGTACATTTACGGTGTAGATGTTAAAAAGATATTACCTACACTTCTTCATCCTAATGAAGAGTTGGACGGCGCTGTTGTAAGTGGTAACTGTGTAGCTGCTTGCGATAAGATCACAACTTATCAACATCAAAACAACTCCGTAATCAAGGAATTGTACAAGGAACATGGCAAGACTATTAATTTTGTCGGTGAAATTATGGTTCCAGAGCTTACTACTTTGGATGGTAAATTTAGAACTTGCGATTACACTGTTAAGCTATGCAAGATGTTAGCTGCAGATGGCGTTGTAATTTCTGAAGAAGGTTACGGTAATCCAGACTCAGACTTGGTAATGATTTCTGCTGGTTTGGAAAAAGCCGGAATAAAATCGGTACTTATTACTGACGAATGTGCTGGATGGGCAGGAGATTCTCAACCTTTGGCAGATGCCAAGAAGGAAGCGTGTGCTGTAGTATCTACAGGAAATGTATCTCATCTTGTACATTTGGATAAGCCGGACAAAATTATTGGTAATGTAGAAGCCATTAAGAACTTAGCTGGTGGTTGGGATGGATGTTTGGATGAAGAAAAAGGAACTATTGTATGCGAACTTAACGCTGTTACTGGTTCTACATCTGAAATAGGATTCCACAATCTTACAGTTAAGCTTTATTAGGAGGTTTTTATGAAAAAAATATTATACTACGTAAATCAGTTTTTTGGACAAATAGGTGGAGAAGACAAAGCTGATTATAAGCCTCATTTTGAAGACAAACCGATCGGTTGTGCACAAGCTTTTGATAAGGCTTTGGTAGATGGTCAAGTTGTTGGAACTGTAGTTTGTGGTGACAACTATTATAACGAACATAAAGAAGAATCAGACAAATTTATATTAGATGTATTTGAAAAAGTAAATCCTGACATTGTCGTAGCAGGACCTGCATTTAACGCTGGTAGATACGGTATGGCTTGTTCTGGAGTTATCAATTTATTAAAAGATAAAAACATTCCACTTGTAACTGGAATGTACATTGAAAACCCAGCTGTTGATATGTGTAGACTTCACAGCTACATTATTGAAACTGCAGACTCTGCAGCAAAAATGAGACAAGCTATAAAAGAAATGGCTACTTTGACAAATAAAATTATCGAAGGAAAGAAACTTTCTCCAAAAGAAGACAATTACCTTGCACAAGGTAGACGTGTGACAGAATTTTCTGACAAAATCGGAGCACGTCGTGCAGTTGAAATGCTTCTTAAGAGATTTAACGATGAAGAATTTGAAACAGAACTTCCAATGCCAGAATTTGACGAAGTTGAACCAGCAGCTCCAATAGCTGACATGAGCAAGGCTACAATAGCACTTATCACAACTGGTGGTGTTGTTCCTGAAGGAAACCCTGACAAGGTTCAATCAGCATCAGCTCAAAAATGGGCAAAATACGATGTAAGTGATTTGGATGAATTAAAAGGCAAATTCATTACAATCCACGGTGGATTTGACCCTGTTTATTGTAATGCAAAAGCAGACAGAGTTGCACCTTTGGATCAACTTACAAGACTTAAAAAGATGCGCGTAATAGGAAATGTGTTCAAATATTTCTACACTACAACAGGAACTGGAACATCTGTAGCCAACTCTAAGAGATTTGGTAAGGAAATTGGTAAAGAATTGAAAGATGCCAAAGTTGACGGCGTTATAATGACTAGTACCTGAGGTACTTGTACACGTTGCGGTGCAACGATAGTAAAAGAAATCGAAAGATATGGTATCCCTATAGTTCATATGGCTACTATAACTACAATTTCACAATCAGTAGGAGCAAACAGAATTGTACCTACAGTCGCAATTCCATACCCAGTTGGTAACCCAGAATTGAAATCTCGTGAAGATGGCTTAAGAGAAGAATTGGTTGAACGTGCAATCAAAGCATTAGAAACAAAAGTCGACAAACCGACTATATTTAAGTCTTAATGGAGGTGTAATTATGAGCGACAATAGAGGTAATTGGAATAGTAGATTTGGATATATAATGGCGGCAGCAGGATTTTCCATTGGATTGGGAAATGTGTGGAGATTTCCATATCTAGTTGGTACAAATGGAGGGGGAGCATTCGTATTAGTTTATCTATTAATATGCGTGTTCATTGGGATACCTCTATTCTACATGGAAGTTACACTTGGTAGAAAAGCGCAAGCAAGTCCAATTTTAGGTATGAGAAAGCTAACTAAAAAAGGCAGTCCTTGGGTAAGTTTCGGTTGGCTTGGCGTATTGAGTGCGTTTTTCATTCTAACTTATTACATTCAAATAATGGGTTGGATATTAAATTATCTTGTAAAGATGCTTACAGGAGAAATGACAGGATTTACAGCAACACAGTACACTGAAAACTTCGCAAAAATGTTGGATTCTCCAATGACACTTTTAATATTTACATTGATTTGTACAATCATAATTGGTGTCATTTCAGCTAAAAACTTAAACGACGGATTGGAAAAAGCTTGTAAATTTATGATGCCAGCATTATTCATAATGCTAATAGCAGTTGTAGTTAGATCAATCACTCTTCCAAATGCAATGGAAGGTGTTAAATGGTATATGAACGTTGATTTCTCGAAAATCAATGCAGAATCTATACTAGCAGCACTAGGACAATGCTTCTTCTCAGTAGGAATCGCAAGTGGTGGTGCATTTGTATATGGATCATATCTTCACAAAGATTCAGACATACCTTCAGACGGATTAATGGTTATAGGATTTGATACACTAGCAGCACTTATCGCTGGATTTGCAATATTCCCAGCAGTATTTGCACTAGGATTACAACCAGATTCTGGATCAAACTTATTATTCGTAACAATGAGTAACGTATTTATGAATTTACCATTCGGAAGATTTTTCGGAGTATTGTTCTTCTTATTGATGTTCTTTGCAGCATTATCATCTGCATTAGGATATTTGGAACCAGTAAGTTCATCATTTACTGAATTACTTAAAATTGACAGAAAAAAAGGCGTAATCTACGCATTAACATCTATATTTGTTGTAGGATTGTTAACAATATTCGGACATAACATACTAAAAACAGTCACAGTAATGGGCAGAAACTTGTTCGATTTTGCAGACTTCCTATCAGGAAATATCATGATGCCACTTGGCGCAATTGCGTTGATACTTTACACATTATTCAAATGGAAATTTGATGTATTCAGAGAAGATGTAAACAACGGTGCAAATTCTATAAAAGTGCCTAAGGTTTTGAAATATGTATCATATTTATTACCTTTTGTTTTAATAATTATATTCCTTAAAGGATTGGGAATATTCTAATAAAACAATTTCATATCTCTTGATAAAAATACCAGAGTTAGATACCAATCTAATTCTGGTATTTTAGGTTATAAAAACATTCGTTAATTGATTTACATTGAAAACTTTTTTTGTTAGAATTTAACTAAGAGAAGAGGGTTTTAAATGAAAATATTAGACTTTAAACTATTCGATAATATATCGGAGAGATCACAGAACGAATTGCTTAAACTGGATTTCTTTTCGAAAAACTATGAATCTGGTGATAAGGTTCTTGGTAAAGATGAAGATTTAAATTATGCAATGTTTATCGACCAAGGTTGTTTGAAGGCGTGCGAATACACAATAAATGGAAAGGAAATAGTGTCCTCATATTATTTTGCGGGGGATGCTTTTCCATTTTACTTGTATTTTGGACACACCAGAAAATTTCCTTACGATGTGTATGCTATCAAGAAAACGAAAGTGTATTTCTTGCCACTAAAAGAGTTCGAGAAAATCATGGACACAGACATTGTCCTAACGAAAAACATATTGAAATTTGTAGCAGAATACACTTGCTTCAACAAGCTTGTGATAAGAGCAACACAATATTCAAAAGTATCGCAAAGACTAGCTTATTGGATACTCCATTTGCAAGAAGTAGATTATTTGAAGCTACCAACATCACAGACGATGCTTGCAGATATTTTACGTGTCAACAGACCAAGCTTGAATCAAGAATTGAAGAAGTTTGCAGATGACAAGGCGATTTACATAGAAGGCATGGAAATTCGTGTCTTGGACAGGGATTATTTACTTAAATTTATTGACTAATCACCCACCGAAATTAACAAAACAAAATGTTTATTAGCTAAAAATATACTATAATATTATTATGGAGGAGAATATGGAAGCTATAATAGTTGTGATGTTGATAGCTAAGTGTTTGATGGATTTGTATTTGAAGAGATTATCCATTAAAAACATTGGTGTGTTTGTGTTAATTTCGGTGTTTTTGTATTGTGTTTTTAGAATTTCGAAGAATAGTACGATTTTTGATTTTGCGCTTTTACTTGGCTGTAGCGACATGATGGTTGACGATTTCATAACCAACGAAGTTTACTGGATAAATATTTTGTTTTTCATAATTTGTAGTGTTATTGTTTCTGTGTTTTCGAGCTTTTTCGTGAAAAGTTTTCTGATTTTATTAATTCCCGTAATTGTCAATTTTTTCACCAAAGAAAGATTTATGGGAATGGTGGATTGTCTGATTATTTTGGGGCTTGGTATGAGCAAAAGTCTCACAGATTTGGTCAATTTCATTTTTTATCTTGGGATCATAAGTGGAATCAGAGCCTTGATATATATTATAAGAAAAGAAGAGGACGATGAGATTGCATTTGTTCCTGTGATTTGGTCATCTTTTTTGTTGTATGTGGTGATGGGAAATGTTTTCTAAATTAAAAACGAGAAAAAAAGCATTCAGTTTAATAGAGGTCATGGTGAGTCTGTTCATAATTTCCGTTGTGGTAATGACTTGCGTTTTAAAATACGACTTCAAAACAAATGTGGCATCCAGAAAAGAGATCAATACTCTTATAAGTGATTTGAAAACTGCGAGAAGTGTGGCGATGAATTCGGGAAGAAGCATCAATTTTAAATTCGACAAAAAATCTTATTCTTTTTATGATACTACAACAACTGATACTACAACAACATATTTTACAGTGACAAGAGATTTGAAATACGGAGAAATTCAGACAACTAATGACAGAAAGGAGAATGCTCTTAGTTTCGATAATTTAAATGCGAGAATTTCCAAATCGGCAGGTTCAACACGTTTTCAAACTATTTACTACATAACAACAAACAAAAAATACAGGATAAATTGTTACATAGCGACTGGGAGAGTGAATGTAGATGAGATTAAAAAATAAGGGATTCACGCTGCTTGAAGTTTTGTTTGCGCTGTTTTTGGTGAGTTTATGTGTTGTCGTGTATTATCCACAATTAAAAAACGTGATTGCAATGCAAGACAAATCCTACACAGAAAACATCGTGCTATTAGATTTGGACAATTGCGTGGAATATTTGAAAGCACACGATGATGTCGATTCTTCAATTGTGAACGAAAATTCCAAGGTTTTTGTCACGAAAGATGATGTGGGAGATTTAGTCAGGGTAAATGTAAAAGTAGTTAATGGAGATATTGCGAAAGATGTATCATTTTACAAAAAAAAGTAGTGGATTCACGTTGCTTGAAGTTATGGTGAGTTTGTTCATATTTTCAGTCGTATTGGGCGTGATTTTCCTGTCTTTTAATACAAATTTTAAAATTATGAACTCCAGCGCAAATATGAAAAACGAAGTTGACGATGTCGACCACTGTGCATACTATATAAAAAAAGAAATCGAAAGATCGAGCCGTGTTATAATAGCACAGCCAAATTGGACTCATTTCAATCAATCGATGGGATTTGTCCTGGTAAAATATATTGACGACAAACAAAATTACGTGTATTTTACCAAAGAAAACGACAAAATCATCAGGTTTGCATTTACGGATTTTCTAAGCTTTGATGAATTAAAAGAGCATGGCCCTAATGGCAGGATTTACAGGAATAAACTCAAAGACAACGCCGAGGATTTTTCATTCAGTCACGATGACAACTACATTTATTTGGAAGAAAATGGGAAGAAATTCGTGGTCTACATTGGAGATAAGGAAAAATGAAACGAAAATCGAGAGCCTACATCACAATTTACGCACTCTACATGATATTCGTGTTGATGATTGTCATTGTGTTTTTGTTGGTTCAAGTGAAAAACATCAGAACACTCAACACCTACAAGTACAACTACATAAAAGCCAAGGCGAATGCGTATTCAATAGTACAAATCATCAATAAAAGAAAACTTTTTGATGAAAAACTGAACGGAAATTTCACAAAAGATACATTTAAAATTCAAATAGAAGAAATTCCAGAGAAAACAAGATCTGACGTCAATTTTTATGAGGAAAAGGGCGGAGACAGGAAAGTTTTTTCGTTTATGAGCTACTATCCGGACAATAATGGATCTTATGTGATAACGAAAATGGTGTATAAAAGGAAAAATCCATTTGAAAAAAGAATTATTCCAGAAGAAAAAATTGAAGAACTGTTGCCGGAAATCATAGAAGGAAGACAAAGTTTGGGAATAAAACATTGTTTTGTATTTTCAGTGAACAACGAAACGTATTTTGTTGACAAGAATATCGTCGATCAGAAATATCAAGAATACGCACAAGAAAAATCGAAGGAAAACAACGAAGAAGTTGTGGAAAATGATGACGAAAATATTTTTGAAAAAAGAGATGAAGATGCAAAAATTGAAATGGATGAACAATTCCTGAGTAAATTAGTAGAATATTCCACAATAAGGACAAATATTGTGGTTGATGCTGACGATATCACGATATTTAACGACGTCACAATAGACGGAGTTTTCATAGATAAGAACAATGTGTATTATGTGGCAAATAAAAAAGGTGGGAAAAACCCTGAAATTACAGTAAATGGAATATTAATACTGAAAAATGCACAAGCTTATGATTACAAAGTAAAAGGAGAATATCTGTCAACAAAAAAAGTAGACATCAATTTTACAGAAGACAAAAAAGTATACAAGAGTAAAAAATACGAGTTTGCAGGTAGTTATTATGAATAATCGATAGAATGATTGAAACTCTACTTCGAAATGATGTATAATATATATATGATAAGCGAAAAGGGAGGGTTTGCTTATGAATAAATTTAAAAAAGTTGACGATATGGAAGGCAAACAATCTGAGTTTTTCGATATCGTATACGAGATTTTTGAGTTTATGGGAGAGACATTGGAGCTACCAATAAATAAGTTCAAAAACACTAAAAACGGCGTATTTAAAATGGGGCTTTTGGCATTTGTAGTCACAGTAATCTTGGACTACTATTCAAGCTTTGACATTAGCTCATTTATCAGAAGAAACTATCTTGTAGGCTACATTTATTTTGCGATAAGAAGTGTGTTCATATTTCTATTTGCGATTTTAAAATTCAAAATAACTTATCGAATAGCCAACATATTTTTCGACAAAGATGATTGGAGACAAGACGAGAAATACAACGTATTGCTTTTGGTGATGTTACAAGCTGCAATTTCGATGGCGATTTATCCATTTGGAGTCTACATTGTAATCGTTGAGGCATTTGTGATATTGATGTTTTTCATAGGACTCAACATCAAAAACTTCAAATTTGAAAAACTACCGTACATCATCATCACATTCATGTCACTTTACATTGGATTGAGATTTGTAAGACTTTTCATCTACAACATAGCAGTCGATTGGATAGAAGCGACAAATATAGTTTTCTTATAAAACCAACGCTCACAAATGTGGGCGTTTTTTTGAATACAAATTCTACACAAAAATTAAAAAGGTAAGCCGTAAAAAGCTTACCTTTTTAAATAGAGAATTTTAAATGAAATGGTTAGTTAGCTAATTTGTATGTGATAACAACAGGTGTTTTATCAGCTGGAACTGAATCAGCCAAAGTGTATTTAACTCCGTCTTTTTCGTCAGCTCCAATTAATTGTGATGCGTTTGAAGTTATTCCCAAAGGACAACTTTGCAAACATGTCATACAACCTGTGTTCATATCTTTTGCTGGTTTTTGGTTACCACCAAATCTGATGTCTATTTCTTTTCCTGAAGAATCTTTGATAACATCGTTAATTCCTAATTCGTTGTCAGAACCTTGGAATTTGAATGTAAGATCAATCTTATCACCCTTAACAGCTTCTTTTCCCATGTTCTCCATAGTAACGTTGTTACCTGGTTTTGCACCGATTTTTTCCAATGCATCATACAAATCATTTTGGTTTGCATATGATACAAACATAGATTGTTCGTTGTTCTTACCAGATTTTGCTACGATAGCATGCATTGTGCTTTCTTTTTTGAACTTATCATTAACTTCAGCATAAACTTTGATTTGCTTTTTAGCTTCGTCAACAATCATAGGATTATCAGCTGTTGGTTCTTGTGCTTCTTCCTTCTTTTCTTCAGTTTTTTGTTCAGTTTTTTCTTCTTTCTTTTCTTCAGTTTTTTGTTCAGTAGAAGAAGCTTGTTTGTTATCTTCCTTAGAACATCCTGCAAAAACTAAACTTGCCATTAATAATAATGCCAAAATCTTAAATTTTTTCAATAAAGTCATCTCTTTTCTCTAATTATTCATTTGTTTTGTTCCTATTAATATTATAGCTATATTTTATCATAGTTTTCAGCGTTCATTTATTGCAATATCTAATAAATAACATACTATTTATAAGCTGAGTAAATAAATGAAATCTACGGTATAATAATAAATGAGGTGATGAGCGTGAAAAAATACGGAGAAGACGTGGCAATTGTAGAAGAAAATCCTAAGATTGAAAAAGTTTACGATAATAATATGCGCCAAGGAGAAGAAATTGTAATAAAAAAAGGAACTCCTACTATTAAAAAATTGTACTACGAAGATATTAACGGACAGCCTACTATTAAAAAGGAAGAAATAATCGAAGAAGGCACTCCAACAGTGATAAAAGTCGGAACAAAAGGAATTATTAACGATTTGAATGTCCAAAAATCAGATATATAATGTGATAAAATTCTTGGTTTGTGGTATAGTTATATTAGAAATGAATTGTTAAATTCATTCAAATTTACAAGGGGGAAATATTATGGCAAGCTTAAAAGGTACAAAAACAGCTACTAATTTAATGGCAGCATTTGCAGGGGAAAGTCAAGCAAATATGCGTTATACATATTTTGCTAAAACAGCAAAAAAAGAAGGATACGTTCAAATTTCTATGATATTTGAAGAAACAGCAAGAAATGAAATGGCTCACGCAAAAAGATTCATGAATTTTTTGAGTGAAGATTTACAAGACGCTGAAATAGAAATCGAAGCAGGATTCCCAGTTCATTTAGGAGACACTAAGAGTAACCTTAAATCTGCAGCAGAAGGAGAACATTTCGAAAACTCTGAAATGTATCCAGAATTCTCCAAGATTGCGAAAGAAGAAGGATTCAAGGAAATCGCACGCGTATTCACTGAAATCGGAGAAGTTGAAGAAGCTCACGAAAAAAGATACAGAAAATTATTAGAAAACATCGAAAAAGAAAAAGTATTTGAAAGAGAAGAAGTTTATTTGTGGAAATGCAACAACTGTGGCTACATTCACGAAGGTAAAACAGCACCTAAGAAATGCCCAGCATGTGATCACCCACAAGGATTCTTCGAAATCTTCAAAGAAACTTATTAAAATTAGACAATTAAGCCTCAAAAGTTTTATAGCTTTTGAGGTTTTTTATTTTTCAGAAAAATCATTCTCGCTTTAAATTTCAAATATTAAAGCGAAAGTGTAAACAATACACAAATCATACCAAAATTTTTCACACAATTTTCCAACATTTCACTAAAAAAGTTGACAATTATTAAAAAGTGGTATACAATATCACTGTAATTATTTATCTATGGGTACCAAATAAATATTTGGTAGTTTTTATCTGATGACTATTGCTCGATAAAGAGCCTGGAAAGGATCTGATGTGATACTCTTATAGGCTAAAAAGAACAATAAGGTTCAGAGTTTTTACAAGAAAAAATCAGCAAACAAAAAAGCATCAAAACCAGAGATTGCAAAGGCAAGTTAAACTTGAACCGCAGTCTTTTTTTCGTGGTCAATTTTAACTTCCTAAATTTCTAAACGGGGGAAGATAAAATGCTTAGTAGAATGCTAAAATTTTTCGGATTAACTAAAAAAGGATTAATAAAAATAATTTTAGGATGCGCAATAATGGCGTTCGCAGTAGTGAACGTACATAAACAATCAGGAGTAACAGAGGGCGGAGTGCTTGGAATGATGTTGTTTTTGAACAAAGTCTTCGGATTTGATCAATCAATAACATCTGTAGTATTAGATTTAAGCTGCTACGTTCTTGGATTTTCAATAATGGGATTTGATTTTGTGAAGAAAGCTTTCGTAGCCACAATGTCATTTGCAGTATTTGCGAAATTCTTCAATATTATTGGGCCGGTGTTACCAAGTATGTACGATGTGCCATTGTTAGCAAGTATTGTCGGAGGAATCTGCATCGGATTGGGATGCGGACTTGTAGTAAGTGAAGGTGGAGCAGCAGGTGGAGACGACGCCTTGGCAATGACGATTTCCACAAAATCGGGACTCAAAATATCATTAGCGTATTTGTTCTCGGATATAACAGTGTTGGCACTGTCACTTTTATACATTCCAGTTGACAGAATTATGTTCTCACTTTTGACAACTGTAATATCATCATTTTTGATAGGACAATTCGAAGTAGAACTACCAAATCCAGAAATCAAAATGGCAAATCAAGCCATATCAAAAGCTTAAAACAATCAAGCCTAGTGCTTGATTTTTTTATTGCTCACATTCTCTTTCAAACACCAATTCGATTTTAGGATTGTTTCCAATACCGATTTTGGTTTTATTGATAGTAGTCACAAACCTAAAACCTTCCTTGGCATGATCATCTATGATTTTTTTATAATCATCTGATGCCAATCCACAAGTTCTCACTTCAACGTATTTGTATTCGTATTTTTGTTTCATAATAATCTCCTCAATTTATTTTGTTGTTAATAGATTATTACCCAAAATTTTAAAATAATATATCAAATGATTTACAAATACTATAATAAGATGTATAATCGGGTTAAGAAAACGATGTGCAAAATCAAAGGAGGGGGATATGAGATTTAAAGACAATAAAATAATAATCCTATTGATATTTCTGACCAGTTCGATACTGATATTTGGATTTAATTATTTATATGGAAACAACAGAAAACCTTCTCCTTATTTTATGAGTGACAAATTTATAGCTTTTGAATCAAACAATAATAATCATAGTCTTGACTTTCTTAATATGAATGAAAATATATCAGTTGTAGCTGAAATAAAAAACTCCAAAGATGTTGCAATATATGATCCAGTGATGAAATACTATATGGGTTCTACAAAAATAATTGATGCAACTACATTTAGGTATTTTTCAAAAGAAGATTACCAAAACAAGAATAACGTGTCTATTTTGATATATCCAGTGAGTTATTTTGTAGAAGGGAAAATATCGGATTATGATAAAAAAGAAATAGAAGAAAAGTATCATACTGAGATAATTAATATGTTTGATGTTCAATCTGACATTGCTAATGATGGAAAAGTCGATGTAGTGAGAAATCTATTCACAATTAAACCAGAAAACATTTCAACGCTTTACATAGACTCCAGTGATAATAAGTCATTGAAATCGATTGCAGATTCTCTTGAAAAAATCGGATACAAGAGAAAAGAAATCAAAATGTACGATAAGCTTACTTTGAGGGATTTAATAAAATCATATCCAGAATACAAGGTGTATGCTCAGTTTATTACTAATAGCACGGTCATGGCTGTGGCAATGTATGCAATTTCATTGTGGATGTTTTTGAACAAATACAAGAAATTCGTAATTGTAAGTGCAAATTTTGGTGCAAAACTAAAAGACATCATGAAGATGTTCATTGAAAAAGCACTTGGATATAGTTTTATAACATGTGCAATATCAACAGCGTTGACGTATGGATATCTTGCAATTATTAATGAAAACAAAATCACGATTTATCTTATATTGCAATTGCAGATTATTCTAATAATATTGACTGTGATTTTGAGTGCTTTAAGAGTTAAACTCAGCTACAATGAGTTTGAAAAAGAGGTCTTGTATGATAAGAGATAATATTAAACTAGGACTAATGGATGTTTTCAGAAATAAAGTTGTGTTTTGTTTGATGTTGCTTTTAATTTTCTCATTGGGAACAATTGTGGAATCTGCAACAGATGCTTATTTGAGAAATACGTTTGTGAAGTTTCAATTAAGTGAACAGCCTTCATATAGCGCTGTTGTGTTACAGACAACTGATGACAAGGGATACGATTATTCGAATACTTATGGAAAAAAACTGGACGATATATTTCCAAAAAACGGGCACACTTATACTACGAATTCATCACTTTGTAGAAATTGCGATACAGGTATATTTGTGTTGTATGGAAAACTCAACAAAAACACTAGTAGCAGAGTTTTTTGGTTAGTTGATAATAAAAATGTGACTGACTTGAAGAATGAGGCGGAATTTGAAGTGGTTTCTCATGATGCGATGGACTATGATATGATGAATCAAGAAATCAAATACTCTATTGATTATGATAAAAGAGTATTATTGGAAATAAAATCCGATAAATATAAAAATGTTAGTGGCTACAAGTTTCGAGATGGGGAAGTAATTGGTTTAATTGAGAATGCAAAGTTTTCAGAAGATGAGATAAATAGAGGCATTGACAGACAATTTGAGAAGATTTTCGACGACAACAAGCTAATGGTCATTAATAATACAAATAAAAAACACGACGACGATGAAAATACATACATCCTCAAATACATTGTTCCGTATTGTCTGATTATGACTGTGATAACAATATTGGGTTTTGTGATTTTCTTCAAATATATGCTAAAAAGCCTACAAAAAGAATATAAAATCCACATTTTATCAGGAGCTAGAACCAAGGATATTATGGCACGAAACTCCGTTTTCGTAGTTTTAGTAAATGTTGCAGCATTCTGTTTGCTTTTCGTATTAAATGGATTTGCAATTAATACTTTTTCGGTAGTGGCGTTTATTTACATGATTTTATGTATATTGATATTAGAAATAGTTATGTATTTGATTTTGAAAAGAAGCGATCTGATTGATTTGATAGGTGATTGATTATGATAGAAATAAAAAATTTGACCAAAAAATTCAACACAAATGGTGAAGAACTTCTTGTATTGGATAATGCTGAAATGAATATAAACGATGGGGACAATATCATTATTTCAGGAGAAAACGGAGCAGGTAAGACTACTTTTTTGAAGATTGTGGGATTATTGGATAGGAAATATTCAGGAGATTATATTCTGGATTCCAAATCAGTTGTAGATTTTAACGAAAAAGATATGTCTAAATATAGGAATGAAGTGTTTGGGTTTATTTTCCAAGAATACAATTTGATAGAATCAGAGACTACCTACGATAATATTCTCATACCATTAATCTATTCATCGAAATACAAGAGAGCTGATAGGAAAAAAAGAATTCAAGAGATTAGCGAAGAATTTGAAATAACGGAGATTTTGAACAAAAAAGTAAAGTATCTATCAGGTGGGGAAAGACAAAAAGTGACCATTGCACGAGCTTTGGTGAATGAGCCGTCTGTTATTTTAATGGATGAGCCATCGAACACGCTTAATCTGAGAATGAAGGACAAGCTGATAGAATATATCGAAGTTTTGAAAAGAAAATCAAAAACTATCGTAGTTGTCAGTCACGACAAGTATTTGACTGATAATTTGAAAAACAAAGATTTTGTGGAATATGAACTGGAAGATGGAAAGTTTCACAAAATTGGAGAATAATTTTAACGATTAAATCAAGCCTTGTGCTTGATTTTTTTATTGCAAGAAAATTTGGGTATATATAATTAACTGGAGGTTTTTATGGAGAATACAAAAAAACTAAAATTTTCTAATCTTTTGATTGCGATTTTACAAGGAGTTATCCTTTTACTTTTGTTCGTAATTCCAGAGCTTGTTGTTGGAGTGATTGGAGGAGTTGTTGCCAAGTTTATAGGATTTGATGGTAATTTCCAAGATTTTTATGTGAAAAACGGGGCGGCTTTTCTTTTATGTGGACAAATTCTGAGGATTATTATTTTCCTTTTAATCATTAAATTTAGAACGAAGATTTTTCAAACGAAATACAATAGGGATTACTTAAAGAAAAGAAAGATTTCTTTTTCAGAAATCGTGAAGCTTTTCGTGGTGGGAATTGGTCTTATTGGTCTTATCAATATTACTGTTGCATTGATGATGTATTTGGGCAAATTTTTCCCACAAATTGTAGCAAGCCTTGAAGTTTACAACAAGGCATCTGAAGAATTGATGAAGGGCAATATGATGTTGTCGGTTCTTGCTATTACGATTTTCGCTCCGATTTCAGAGGAGTTGATGTTGCGTGGGACTTTGTTCACAGAAAACGAACGACTTCTTCCTTATAAATGGGCGATTATTCTGAATGGGATTGTGTTCGGAGTGTTCCATTTTAATTTGTTCCAAGGAGCGTATGCATTAATCGGAGGGATTGTAATTTGTGCAGTGTATTACTACACGGAATCCATCTACGCATCCATTCTTCTTCATATGATTAACAACACTTTCAGCATGGTTATTTCTTCGAATGAGGCCGTGGTGCAAAGTTTTGCTTCGATTTTTGGAATTGTAATGCTTGTGTGCATGGTTTTGATGTTTGTTTTCTTGAGGGATTTCAAGAAGAAACGAGGACTTAGACATTTGAATTACGAAGATTTAAAAGAATAGATTTGAAATTATCGACAAACCTCGATGTGTAAATACGCATTGAGGTTTTTTGTTTATTGTAATCAGATGTTGATTTTTTTGTTGAAAAACTATAGTATAATAGCATGTAAGTGAGGTTAGATTATGATTTATTTCGATTATGCGGCGACATCTTTGAAGAGGGTGGAGCTTATTGAATATATTATGAATAATATGATGGATTTTGATGCGAATGCTGATAGTATTCACAAAATGGGAAGACTCGCGAAGAAGACTTTGGAGAATTCCCGTCATGAGATTGCGAAGTTTTTGAATACTACGGATGATAGGATTGTGTTCACAAGCGGTGCGAGCGAATCCAACAATTATATTATCAATAATTTTTCTGATGAGAATTACGATATTATCACATCGCAAATAGAGCATCCATCTATTTTGAATCCACTAGATCACAACAAATCTAATGTAATTTTGATAGATGCACAACAAAACGGTGTGGTTGATTGCGATGAAATCATTCGAAATATCACACCTAATACAAAGCTAATTATTCTTCAACATGTAAACAATGAAACAGGGGCTATTCAACCTGTGAAAAAACTTGGAGAATATTTGAAGGATACGGAGATTTGGTATCATATCGATGCGACTCAATCGGTGGGTCATGTGGATGTCGACGTTGAGGATTTGCACTGCGATTCGTTGTCGTTTTCGGGACACAAACTAGGAGGACTCAACGGATTTGGGGTGTTGTATATAAGGAAGGATTTGGATAATCTGATTTATGCAGGTGAGCAAGAAAATTACAGAAGAGGTGGCACTTCTTTTGTGATGGGGGCATTTACTTTGGAGAAATCTTTGCAAAAATCTGTCGAAGAACGTGAGTATATTGCAAATTTGAAGAAGACTTTCATTGAAAATATCAAATTTGATTACGAAATTAATGGTAACGTGGATAATTCTGCATCTCATATTTTGAACTTGTACATTCCTTTTGAGAAGAATGATTTCTTGTTGACTTATTTGGATATGCACGGGGTGTGCGTGTCGGCGGGGTCTGCTTGTTCTGCAGGTAGTATCACGAATTCACATGTGATTGAAAATATGTACGACGGACAAAGGGCAGAACATTCGGTGAGGTTTAGCTTTGGATTTAAAAATACAGAAGAAGAAATATTGAAAGCAGTAAATGTGTTAAATGATTTGTACGAAAAAGGAAAATACAATGGATAATTCGAAAATAAAAGTAGTAGTAGGAATAAGTGGAGGCGTGGATTCGTCAGTGGCGGCACTTTTGTTGAAACAACAAGGATATGATGTCGTGGGAATTTTCATGAAAAATTGGGACGAGACAGATGATGATGGCGTCTGCACGGCAGAAGAAGATTACAAGGATGCGGTCGCTGTTGCGAATGAAATCGGCATTGATTATTATTCGATTAATTTTGAGAAGGAATACTACGACAGAGTGTTCACTTATTTCTTGGACGAATACAAAAAAGGCAGAACACCTAATCCCGACATAATGTGCAACAAGGAAATCAAATTCAAAGCGTTCTTGGATTTTGCGATGAAATTAGGCGCGGATTATGTGGCGACAGGTCACTATGCTAGAATCGAACGAGGAGATGACGGAGTGAAGCTACTTCGTGGGCTTGATAATAACAAAGATCAGACGTATTTTTTAAGCCAACTGACACAAGACCAAATCAAAAACGTAATGTTTCCAGTTGGAGAACTTCAAAAAAAAGAAGTGCGTGAGATAGCGAAGAAATACAATTTGGCTACGGCTGACAAGAAAGATTCTACGGGAATTTGTTTCATCGGAGAGAGAAACTTCAATGAATTTTTGTCACATTATTTACCAGCAAAACAAGGAAACATCGTAGATGTCGATGGAAATATAATGGGCAAACACAACGGACTTATGTATCACACAATCGGTCAACGAAGAGGGCTTGGAATTGGCGGAGACGGAGCAGCGTGGTTTGTGTGCGGAAAAAACTTGGAGAAAAATGAATTAATCGTATGCCAAGGAGAAGACAACCCACTATTGTACTCCAACAAATTATACGCAAGTCAATTTGAAACATCGCTAAATCATTTGGATAGAATTGAGTTTGATTGCACAGCGAAATTCAGATACAGACAAAAAGACATCCGAGCGCACGTCAAATTCATCGACGACACTCATGTAGAAGTCAATTATGACGACACAAAAGCCGTAACACCAGGACAAGCAGCGGTGTTCTACGACGGCGAAGTGTGCATAGGATCTGCGATAATAGATGAAGTGTACAATGGAGATAAAAAATTAATGGTATAAAACAGTCCACTAGGTTGTAAAATCTGGTGGATTTTTTGGTTGAATTATTACAATATGTCAAATAGTGAATAAATTGACGATATTTGTGGTAAATATTGTATAAGAAGGAGAGTAGACTATGCAAAAAGAAGAAATAAAAGAAGCAATTGATGTGTGTGACGATTTAATAATAAAACTTGAAGATGTACTTAACGATTTGAAATCGGTGAAAAACTGGGCTATGGCAGATTTTATATTTGGCGATGGTATGATTGGTTTTTTCAAAAGAAGCAAAATGGAAAAAGCTCAAAGCAAACTTCACTTAATCGAAAATCTGTCACTAAGATTGCAAAAAGAATTGTCGGACATTCACGTGGAATTGAAAGACTTCGGTGATTTGTATTCAATGAAAGATTTTATGCTAGACATTGTGTTCGACAACCCATTTACAGATTGGAGAATCAGAAAAGAAATTAATCAAGTGTACGATTCAACGTATGAATATTTGGAAAATATTGAAATGTTGAGAGATAACTTAACAAAAGAATACAATAAATTGTAAAAATATTTTGGGATAGGTGTTTAAGTTTAATAGAAAGGTTTACACAAAAGGAGGAGTATCATGAAAAATGATAAGAGATTTACAATTGTGGCAATACTTTTTGCAATATCACTTGTGTGTAATGCGTATTTTTTAACTAACATGACAAAGGCTGACGATGCTGACACTCATAGAATAATTGAAAGATACGTTAAGGAAAATCCCGAAAAAGAAGACGATACCTTAATTAAAGCTACATTAGAAAAGTTTGCCAAGGACGAAAAACATTTGGTATTGTCTCAAGATGGCAAAGACGTAACCAAACAACACGAAGATAAGCTATTGGAATTCAACAAAAACCAAGACTACAAAGCAGCCAAAGAATACGTCCTCAATGAAAACATATCAATCGGTTATTCAGACGACAATATAAAATAACAAACAAAAATAGCAGCCATGGCTGCTATTTTACTTTACTACGACTTGTACTCCTTTGAGTATGTCGAATGTTTCTTTGTTTAATTTTTCATCGAAGCTATCAGTCAAGTTCTTGTCGACTATGACTGTTGCTTCTGGGTTGAATGTTTTCGCCAATATTGAATTGGAAAGTATGCAGATGTTGGATACAAGTCCACACAATTCTATTTCTGAGAATTGGTGTTCTCTTAAGTAATCACAAAGCTCAATGCTTCCAAATGTTGGTTTTTCAATTAATATGTCTTCTTTTTCTACTAATTCTGCTACTTTTCCGTATAATTTGTGTCCGTTACTTCCTTTGATGCAGTGTTCTACTGGAAGAAATTTGCCTTCTTGTGTGTTCAAATAATTTTCTTCGTGAGTATCAAATGTGAATATGATTTGTTCATTGTCTTTTCTTGCTTTTTTGATTCTGTCACAGATTCTATCTTCAAGTTTATCTGCTCCGTCAAATCCCAAAGCTCCGTCTACGAAATCATTTTGAAAATCTACTACGATTAAAAGTTTATCCATTTAAGTCACTCCTTTAAGTTATTATATCGCAAATACAAAATTTTTTACAATAAGTGTTTAAATTATCAAAAGATTGGTATATAATCATAAAGGTTAGGAAAATAAAATTAAATAATCAATCGGCAGAAAAATAATGTTTGGTTGATTTTTATGAAGGAGAAAATATGGATAAAATATATATAACTGGGCACAAGAACCCTGATACAGATTCTATCTGCGCGGCGTTATCTTATCAAGAGTTGAAGAAGAGAACTGGAGAAGAAAACGTCGAAGCTATAAGACTTGGCGATGTCAACAGGGAAACTCAATTCGTGTTGGATTATTTCGGGGTGGATGCGCCTACGTTCATGGATTCTATGAAGCCACAAGTCAAGGATTTGAACTTCGATGTGGCAACATGCGTGTCCCAAAACGCGAGCCTTTACAAAGCGACTAATATTATGCAAGAAAAAAACGTCGCTAGTTTGCCAGTAATCGACATCGAAGAAAGACTTCTTGGAGTTGTGTCAATTTCTGATATTACAAAATGTTACATGGAAGTGTGGGATGATCAAATCCTTCGCCACTCAGAAACTCCAGTGGAAAACATAATCGATGTTTTGAGAGCGAATGTTTTGAATATTCCAGCAGAAGATAGGGCATTGTCCGGAAAAATGGTAGTAGGAGCGATGGATCCAAAACAAATGGCGAAGTATTTGGAAGAAGATGACATCGTGATTTTAGGTAACAGAGAAGACTCACAAGTAGATGCGATAGATAAGAATGTGTCCATGATTATACTTACTGGTGGCAATAAATTATCAGATGAATTGATAGAAAAAGCAAAACAAAAAGACATAATAGTAATTTCTACGGAATTTCAAACATACATGGCAGCACGTCTTCTTCCACAATCTGTTCCTGTAAATTACGTCATGACAAGAGACGATGTCGTTAATTTCTCATTGACAGACACTGTTGAAGATGTGAAAAACACAATGTCCAAGACAAGATACAGATCATATCCGGTAGTTGACAATCAAAACAAAGTTGTGGGAAATATTTCCAGATATCACGTTATCAATGAAGAAAAGAAAAAACTAATCTTGGTGGATCACAACGAAAGAAACCAATCAGTTGATGATATGGAATGCTGCGACATCACAGAAATCATTGACCACCACAGAGTTGCAAACGTCGCTACACAAAACCCAGTTTATTTCAGAAATGAACCTGTTGGATCAACTTGTACAATTCTTTCCAAAATGTTCTTGGAAAAAGGAATTGTTCCTACAAGACAAACTGCGGGATTGTTGTGTTCAGCGATAATTTCCGACACATTATTGTTCAGATCACCGACTGCAACTGAAACAGATAGAATGATTTTGGAAAGAATGGCAAAAATCGCCAACATCAACCCAGAAGAATTTGCGATGGAAATGTTCAAAGCAGGAACATCATTAGAAGGAAAATCACCAGCAGATTTGTTGAACACTGATGTGAAGACATTCAACATCGAATCATACACTTGCAGAGTAGCACAAATCTTCTCAATGGATTTGGATAATCTTGGCAAAATCAAAGACAGTTTACTTGAAGAAATGAACAAAATTAGAAACGACAAGAAAGAAGCTACATTTGTACTAATTCTTACAGATATCTTCAGAGAAGAAAGCGAAGTTTTGGTTTCTGGAATGTTCCAAGAACAATTAGCAGGAGCCTTCGATACTAAAATCGACAACAATTCATTCTTGGCAAAGGGTCTTCTTTCAAGAAAAAAACAAATGATCCCAAAACTTAACCAAGCTGTGTTAAAATATATCCAAGAGAATTAATTTGAAAGGGAGAGATAAATTGAAAATTACAATTTTAGGGGCAGGAGCAATGGGTTGTATGCTTGCAAAAGCAATCGAATCTCCTGGTAACGAAGTCAATTTAGTGGATCCATATGAAGCTCACATGGACAAAATCAGAAAAGATGGAATCAGAATTATCGACAGAACTGGCGGCGAAAGCACAGTAAAAGTAACATCTGCAAGTACATCTTCAAAAGATTTGGAAGTTCAAGATGTCGTTGTAATCCTTGTAAAAGGATACGACACAGAAAAGATTTTGACTGAAAATATGAACATCGTGGGAGATCACACAGTCGTAATGACACTTCAAAATGGTATCGGCAACGTCGACATTTTGAAAAAATACATCAAAGAAGAAAACATCGCACAAGGAATTATGTTCATATCTGCATCTATCGAAGAACCAGGAGTTATCAGCGCAGGATACGATAGCGACAAAATCAACGTTATATTTGGCGCTATCAATGAAAACCACGACGATAAATTGTTCCACGAAATCGAAAAAGCATTCAGCATGAACGACATCAAAACAGAATTAAATCCAGATGTAGACAGAATTATGTGGAGAAAATTATACATCAACGCAATCTACAACCTACCTTGCGCAGTAATGCATTTGTCCACAAAATACACTAGAACTGACGAAAATTCCGTAGCAATTTTAAAAGCTATCTCAGACGAATTCATAGCCGTTACTGACAAATTGGGCTACAATTTCGACGGCGACAAACTTTTCAGAAAATACGTCACAGATGCGTTCGAAGAATACGGAGACATATTGCCATCTGCAGCACAAGACACACAAAAACACAGAAAAACTGAAGCAGAATTCTTGAATGGAGCAATCGTAAGACAAGCGAAAAAACTTGGACTTGAAGCACCAGTTAATGAAACAATCTACAGATTAGCAATGGTTCAAATGAACAACTACGAAAATATGTTTTAAGTTGTTTGCATAATTATAAATATCAGAGTTTTATTAAAGAAAAACTCTGATATTTTTTTAGTTTTCTTACTATAAGATCGTTATATAATCGATAAATATTAATTAATTGAAATTAATATAAAATTATGATATTATAATAATAACAAATCAGATGCATGGAGGGACATTATGAAAAAACGTTTTTTAATAATATGTTGTTTAATGGTTGCGTTATTTGGAATGTCTAGATTTGCAGCTTCTAACTATGGTGAGTTTGATAATTTTAATGAATTGAAGATAGCCTATGAACAAGCCGTAGAAAAAAATGATACAAAAGAGATGAAAAGATTAGAAAAGATAGCAGATAAACAGCTAGAAGATGAAATACTCTATAACAGTAAACAACCGGAAACTATAAATCCTTATTATTATAGTGATAGTGCTGGTAATTAAGGCGATACAATTGGAGATAAATATAAGGCTATGTTTAACAGATTCTTCTATACTGGTTACTGGAAAAATAGAAGTGATGGAATTTCATTAGCACTAAAAAATAAAAAGAGTTACTGGACAGCAGATGACAAAAATAACGGATGGAATGCAACATATGCAATGTTTCATGGAAGCTCTTATTGGCGCAATACTAGTATGATGAAGAAACAATTTTATTGTCATGCCAGGTTAGGTTATGCGGCAATTGAAGAAGAATGGAACTTAGAACCATGGAAAACTTCAATAAACTCTTTCACATGTAACTAGGAGTAAACTTTTATGAGCGAATTTAAATTCTATGAAATAACTAGAAATTACGTTATTGCAATAGGTTTTTTTTAATAGCTAGCATAATAAATCTGATTTTTATGACAAAAAATACTAAAAAAAAATCAATATTAAATTTAATTGTACTTAGCGTTGCTATGATTTATGCAAGTCTAATGATGGACATTACGATAACTTTACTTTGAGATGGAACATTTAAAGGAAATGAATTTCTAAGTAATATAATGTTAATTGGAACATTTTTATTAATGATTATCACTTTGATTTCTATTATCTTAAGTATATATCTTAAGTATAAGAAATGAAAAAAAGAGATAATTTATTGATAATATCAGTGATTTTTGTTACTCTTATTCTTGTAAGCTTAATTTTTAGTAGAAGAACATATAATAAAAATTACGTTATTGAATATGATGATTCAGTAGCTTATTCGAAGTATGACGAAAACATAAAAGAATTAAAAAAAATAGAATTATCTGATTTGTCGAAAATTAATAGAAATGAAGAAATTATAGTATATATGGGAAGAAAAACATGTCCACATTGTATTTTATTTACAGAAAAGCTAAAATTATTTTCGAAATCCTACACTATATATTATATAGATAGTATTACAAATTTAAATGATTCTCCTAATGATTTAAAGAAATTTAGAGAAAAGAATAATTTGAAAACTGTACCATCTTTATTTAAGTGTAAGGACAATCAAGTAACAAGCAAAATGGACATAAATGATTCTGTATTACCTTCAGATATACTAGAATATTTGAAATAGAATGAAAGCAGAAGATTGATTAATAAATCTTCTGCTTTCATTTTTTATAAAATAAAAAACAGGAGGGAATATATGAAAAACAAAATCAAATTAATCGTTTGCGTGAGCTTTATGTTGGTATTATTTGCAAGTTGCAACCAAAAGCAAGACCAACAAGCAAAAAAAGCCACAGGAGTTGAATCCAAAAACGTAACCACAGAAGAAGACAAACAAAAGAAAATCGAAGAGTACGAACAAAACATCAAAGGCGTCAAGGAAATCAAAGTAAAAGAACTTGATGAAGTGAGTGCCGGAAAAGAAATCACAGTGTATCTTGGAAGAAAAACATGCCCAGATTGTCAGAAGTTTTCAAAAGTATTCAAACCATTCGTATCCAAATATGAAATCTACTACATAGATAGTGTCGCTGGAATCAAAAAATCTCCAGAAGATTTGAAGAAATTCAGAACCGACAACGACCTCAAAACAGTCCCGGCAGTGTTCAGAGTAAAAGACGGAAAAATCACTGACAGAATGAACATCGACGACAAAGTGGGGACTTCACCAGAAGAACTACAAAAGTTTTTTGATAAGAAATAAGGATAAGCCATAACGTTTAGTTATGGCTTATTGTTTTAGTCTCCCAATCATCATCTAGAGGAGGATATTTAAATTTTTGCATTTCTTCAGAGCTCAGACTCTTAAAATCATCTTTCGACTGAAACTCAATAGAACTTAATTCCATTTTACCAGGATTTGGGTAATCGTCATAAATATAAACAAGAGTAAAATCCGCAGGATCTTTTATCTGCACTCTGTATACTTGGTTTCCTTTTATATAATCTTTTATCGCCTTTATCTCTTTTATGTTATCTTTTTTTATCCCTTGAACTTCCATGTATTTGTACAACTTTTTGTATCCATAATGTCTTTGAACGGGAACAGCTATAATCCATTTTATAGCTACAAATACTACAAGACATATTAGTAGTATTTTGACTATAGAAAACATTTTCTTTTTCATTGCTTTATTCTCCTTTCTATGATATTATTATACTATAAAATACAAAGGAGGAAAAGGTATGAAAAGATTTTTTTCTATTATTTTATTTATTAGAATTGTTAGCTTACCATACTTCTTTTCCAATCATTTTTCCCCAATCAATATCTTCTTTTTCATATTGACCATTAAAATCTTCAAATAAATCTTCAATATTCATTTCATCATCAGACGAATTTTCGATTATTAGTTTGTTATCCTTAATTTTTAAATCCAAAATATCATCATCTTTCCAATTTAAAACATCCAAAATCGACCTTGGAATTTGCAACACATGAGAATCTCCACACTTAGATAATTTGGTTTTCATAATTCCCTCCAAACGTTAAATTATTAATATATAGTATATACTTTTTTTTATAATTTTTGAATGTCATTTAATATTCCTCAGTAATTAAAAAATAGTATAATTATAATACAGACACGAAGGAGATATAAAGATGCAAAAAACAACAAAAACAAACTTTAGAAAAATATTGAAACTAGTTTTATGGGCAGGTCTAATTATATTTTGTATCAATTTAATTATAAAATATCCTGTGCACAGGCACATTGGTTTTGACAGGATGTATAAGTACATGGATATGCAGAAAATCCCAAGAAGTGATATCAAAAGTGTGAGGGCTTTCAGATCCACAAAAACGGACGATTATGTTTATTGGGTTGTGTTAAAAGATTTGGAAAATTATAGGTTTGAATATGGATATAACTTGAAAAAAGACAACATGTCGTTGAACATTAGTAAGAAAGAATATGATGATGTGTACAAGTATATTAGTGACGAGGAAGTTGCTACATTAAAATATAAACCATTGAAAGAAAGCATTTACTATTTCAAAAAATAAAAATGGATTGTAGATTTTACTCTACAATCCATTTTTTTATTCCAAAACTATAAGAAGTTGGTCTGTGTCGATGGTGTCATTTTCTTTGATTAGGATTGATTTTACAATTCCTTCTGATTTGGATAGTATGTTGGTTTCCATTTTCATGGCTTCCACTACTACCAATGGGTCGTTGACTGATACTTTGTCGTTTTCTTTGACAAGAACTTTTACGACTCTTCCTGGAATTGATGCTCCGATTTCTTTGTCGTTGTTAGGATCTGCTACTGATAGGTTGTCTTCTTCACGTTCAGTGATTTTCGCAGATTCATCGAACACTCTGACTTCACGTCTGTTTCCATTGACTTCATAAGTGAAGTTTATGTAGCCGTCTTTTTCCAATCTTCCTTTTTCAATAAGTTTGATGATGAGGATTTTGCCTTCTTCTATTGGAACTTCGACTGTTTCTTTTTCGTTTATTCCTTCGAAGAATGTCGGAGTGTCCATGTAAGTGAAGTTGCCTTTTGTTTTTCGGTAGTCGATGTATTCTTCGAATACTTTTGGATAAAGTGCGTGTGATATGATGTCTTTTTCGTCGAATTCCATTTTGTATTTGTCTTGTAAATCTTTCTTGTCTTTTTCAAAATCAAAAGGGTCGATGTAAAGTCCAGCTCTTTTTGTGATTGGCTTTTCATCTTTTAATACGATTTTTTGTAATTTTTCGTTGAATCCACCTTCAGGTTGTCCCATCATTCCTTTGAAGAATGATATTACAGAGTCTGGGTAGTCGAGGTTTTTGCCTTTTTCGTAGATGTTTTCAGGAGTGAGTCCATTTGCCACCATGAATATAGCCATGTCTCCGACCATTTTAGATGATGGTGTAACTTTGATGATGTCACCAAGCATGTCGTTGACTTTTTTGTACATTAATTTTACTTCGTCGAATTTTTCTCCAAGTCCGAACGATTCTACTTGTGGTTTGAGGTTGGAATATTGTCCTCCAGGAATTTCGTAGCGATAAATTTCTGTTGTACCACTTTTCAAATCGCTCTCAAATTGTGAGTAGTATGAGCGAACGTCTTTGTAGTAGTTGCTGATTTTGTCACAGTTTGAAAGGCTGATTCCCGTTTGACGTGGCGTGTTTTCAAGAGCTGCTACGACTGAGTTGAGTGCAGGTTGACTTGTGAGTGAACTCATTGAGTTAAAGCAAGTGTCCACTATATCAACTCCAGATTCACAAGCGTTGATTATTGTAGCGACTCCGTTTCCTGTGGTGTCGTGTGTGTGCAAATGAATTGGAACAGAAATTTCGTTTTTCAATGCTGAGATTAATTTTGTTGCGGCGTATGGTTTTAAGAGTGCGCTCATATCTTTTATGGCGATAATATTTGCACCGATGGATTCTAGTTCCTTTGCTTTTTTGACATAATATTCTAGTGTGTATTTGTCCCTTGTTTCGTCCAAGATGTCACCTGTGTAGCAAAGTGTTGCTTCCAAGATTTTTCCTTGTTCAAGTACGCTGTCACACGCAAGTCTCATTCCATCGATGTAGTTTAGCGAATCGAATACTCTGAACACGTCGATTCCGTTTTCTGCAGCTTTTTGTACAAATTTAACTACGACATTATCTGGATAATTTTTGTATCCTACGGTGTTGTTTCCACGCAGTAACATTTGGAATAAAATGTTCGGAATTCTTTTGCGAAGTTCTTGTAGTCTAATCCAAGGATCTTCCTTCAAAAATCTGTAGCTTACATCAAATGTTGCGCCACCCCACATTTCCAAACTAAACAAGTCCTTCATCAATTCATTGGTAGCTTCTGCGATAGGAAGCATATCTCTTGTTCTCATTCGTGTCGCCATCAATGATTGGTGCGCATCTCTTAGTGTAGTATCAGTGATTAGAAGTTTATCTTGGTTCAAAATCCAATCGCTAAGTCCCTTGGCACCTTTTTCTTCGAAAATATCTTTGGTTCCTGTAGAATTTGTCTTGGTAAATTCTGGAATTTGTGGAATGTTGTAATCTTTTTTGTCGTTATTAATGGAGCGTTCACTGATGAAATTCAACACTTTTAATTCTTTATCAGTTGATGGTTTGATGTCGAAAAGTTCAGGGTTTTTGGAAATAAATCCCGTGTCACAAGTTCCCTTGTGGAATTCTTCTGTGTTTAAAACGTTGATGATGAAGCCGATATTTGTCTTCACACCGCTGATTTTCGTTTCTCTCAAAGCACGGATTGCTTTGTTGATTGTGTCGTTGAATGTTCTGGAGAAGGCAGTGATTTTAACCAAAAGCGAATCGTAATATGGTGTGATTACTGAGCCTGTGAATCCATTTCCACCGTCAAGTCTCACGCCGAATCCGGAACTTGTACGATATAAATCAATCTTGCCAGTATCAGGCATGAAATTATTCGCAGGATCTTCTGTCGTGATACGGCATTGAATTGCGTAACCATTCGTGTGGATATCGTCTTGTGAATAAATTCCTATTTCATCTGAATCAAAACTTTTGCCGTCTGCAATCAGAATTTGAGTTTGAACGATATCTATTCCAGTGATAAGTTCACTAACTGTGTGTTCTACTTGAACTCTTGGGTTTACTTCGATGAAATAGTGATTTTCGTCTTCGTCCACCAAAAATTCTACAGTACCGGCGTTTGTGTAGCCAACTTCTTTGCAGATTTTGATGGCATCGTTGTGAAGTTCGTTTTTTGTCTTTTCAGAAATTGAAAATGCAGGAGCGAATTCCACAACCTTTTGGTGACGTCTTTGAATGGAACAATCTCTCTCGTATAAGTGAAGAATATTTCCGTGATTGTCGGCTATGATTTGCACCTCAATATGTTTTGGATTGCGGATGTATTTTTCGATAAACATATCGTCTGAGCCGAAAGCCTTCTTGGATTCGTTTTGCGCGCTGACGAAAGAGCTCATCAAATCAGATTCTTTTTCGACAATTCTCATTCCACGTCCGCCACCACCAGCACATGCTTTTACCATAACTGGATAGCCGATTTGGTTTGCGATTTCTAATGCTTCATTTTTATTTCTGATAGGAGTTTCCACGCCCTCGATAGTTTGTACGCCGGCTTTCTTGGCAACTAACTTCGATTGGACCTTGTCACCCAAACTATGTAGAACTGATTCGTCAGGACCCACGAAAATTATTCCGTTTTCCTTGCAACGTCTAGCAAATTCTGCATTTTCACTCAAAAATCCATAACCCGGATGAATCGCATCGCAGTGTTTGGATTTTGCAATCGCAATGATTTTTTCGATATCTAAATAACTCGACAAAGGAGATGCCGCATCCTTTATCAAATACGATTCGTCAGCCTTTGTTCTGAAAAGGGAAGTCTTGTCCTCTTCGCTATAAATCGCAACGCTTCTTATTCCAAGCTCACTACAAGCTCTGAAAATTCTTATAGCAATCTCGCCACGGTTTGCCACTAGAAGTTTTTTTATTTTATCCATATTACACCTCTTTAAATTTGGACATATTCAATATTATTTCGGTCTAACAATTCAATCGCATAATCATCTACACGATAAGCCTCGTGATAATAAATCTTGCTAATTCCTGCTTGGATCAAAGATTTCGTGCAGTTCAAACAAGGAAAATGAGTCACATAACAAATACAACCCTTCACAGCAATTCCTTCTTTCGCACAATACAACAAAGCATTCATCTCTGCGTGAATCGTAGCAATACAATGTCCGTCACGCAAAGTGTGACCAACCTCGTCGCAGTGAGGATTGCCACTAATAGCACCATTGTAACCTGTCGATACAATCCTGTTGTCGGAATTCACCAACACACAACCGACAAATGCCCTGTCACAAGTGCTACGTGTCGCAACATTCAATGCCAAATCCATAAAATATTCATTCCAAGATTTTCTCATATTGACCTCTCATCATCATTTAAAAATTTCTTTACCTTTAATATTATCATAAAAGCAAAAAAAGAAAAACTGAAAAGCGACAAAAGCACACAAAAAAACACAACTAAAAATTATGGTGTCGTAAGTTGTATGCTTGACTAAGTAAAGAATTTATAATACAATTATGTTACGATGTAACACAATAAAAGGAGTGATTTTATGGCTACTATAACGATTAGATTGAGCGAATCGGATAAGGAACTTTTCACAAATGTTTCAAAAGAAAAAAACAAAACTTTATCCGACTGGGCAAGAGAATCATTATTGGAAAAAATCGAACAAGAGTATGATGAAAAGATAATTAATGAGTATCTGTTAAACAAAGACCAAATGAAATTTTACAGTAATGATGAGGTAAAAAAAGAGCTGGGTATATGAGGGTTATTTATTCAGAAAAATCACTAAAATCCTTGAAAAAACTCGATAAGCCTATTCAAAAAATGATTATTCATTATATGGAGAAAGTGGGTCAATTAGAAGAGCCACGTGCAAGAGGTAAGGCATTGTCAGCCAATTTGAGAGGATTTTGGCGATACAGAGTGTCGAACTACAGAATTATTTGCGAGATTGATGACGATAAATTAATAATCTGCGTTGTAGAAGTCGACCATAGAAAAAATATATATAAATGTTGAAAAAAGTTATTTGTAGTACGAGCTTTAATTCTACAAATAACTTTTTTATTTGCAAAAATTAAAGAAGCTTTATTTCCACACACCAAAAAAAGCCACACAATGTGGCTTTCAATTATTCATTTATGAACAAGTTTGGTGCTGTGTAGTATTTTCTGGCGCCACTTACGACGTTATCTTTTCCGATTCGTGTGTAAGGGGCTACGAAGTGTTTGTTGTAGATGAAAAGTCCCACGACTTGTGTGAATTTGTTGAGTACGGGAGATTTTTCTTCGAATTCCAAGAATTCACACTTATTCATATCGTAATATTCTTGGAATACGTAGCCTGTGCGGATAAATTCCGGAAGTTTTTCTTTCAAATCATCTTCTCTCATTTCACGGCCAACATATATTCCAAGTGAAGCGTAGCCGTCGATTGGCTTGAAGATGTATTTATCCTTGTTCATTATGATTTCGTAGGCATCACGTTCTTCGATTTTTTTCGTAAATGGAACGTGTTCGTCGATGAATTTCTTTTCTTCAGTGTTAAGTAGCGCTTGTGTTTGTTCGTCTCTGAAGATTTCAAATATTAGCTTGGAGTGCATCAATTGTGACCTGAACGATCCTACCATGAAGAATGCATTGTCCATGTACGCATCCAAGAATGGTTTGATTTCATCTTTTATTTTTAACAATTCTAATGTCACGATTCTTCTGTAAACCAAATCTATCACATAATCGCCGTGGCACAATTTGCCGTTTTTGTATTCCAAATCTCTGATGTCGATGATTTCGCAGTTGAATCCATTTTCTTCGTAGACTCTTTTGAATTCGTCAAATTCATTTGGAGTTCCCACTTCCAAATTATCCACGATTGCTACATTTGGTTTCTTATCGGATACGTATTTCTTGTACATATCAGCTGTTTCCCAAACCCATGGAGTGAACATATCGATGTTTTCGACTGAGTGTTTTTCCATGAATTTTTGCATAGCTTTTGTTTGAAGAAGAAGTTGTCCTAGTGTGTTGTCTTCGTTCATCGCAGATGATCCGTCTGTGTTGAGTTCGCAAAGCATGTAGTTTACTCCGTCGTAGAACACATCGTAGCGACAAATCGGAACTGGCACATCGTAGCCTGGATCGTGAAGTACTAGCTCTTCAATTGTTGGATCCAATTGGAATATTTTGCGATATTCAGGATTTTCTACGAATTCTTTAGTGATTTTATCAGTAATGCTCATCAAAATATTTGAAATGTAGACAAAATCTGAGCGGTTCTTTTTGTTGTAGAAAAGTCCTTGGTAGGTCATAGGGATTGGTTCTCCGTGATAAATCGCCTTTGACACTTTTGTTTTGGCGATAAAATCCACGAAATCCCTGTAATACATGTCCTCGTCTTCTCGCACTATTTTATATAATTCTAATGAATATTCGTCATTAAACATATAAATCCTCCAATTTAATTTCGTTTGCAACTACAGCTTCACGAAGTCCTTTTTCCTTGTAAATTTTCTCGAACTGATCTCTTGGATTCATTCCTTTTTCCAACATTTTTTCTAGTGGAATTAAATATCCGATTTCATTTGCAGGAAGTCCATTTTTTGCCATATCCACAAGCATTTTGCAAAACTCTAACATGTTTACATTCATGAATGTAGCATCCAGTCCTTTTTCACGGGCATCAAGTTTTGCTTTCATGCAATTTTCATACGTCATGTTTTTGAAAAGCTCTGATAATTTGTCCAAATTAGTCTCGTCGTAGAACAATCCTTTGATTAGGGCTACTGCTGAGAAATTAAGTGGATATTTAATTTCGTCCATCATTCTGATTTCAATGTATCGTTTCGCCCTTACATCTGGAAATACTATTGATAGTGCGTGGAAAATCAAGCCAGTGTCCTTCACATCTTCAAATACTTCCTTGAAAGTTGTCTTGCCAACATAATAAGGCTCGTGGTTTTCATCAATGGAGAAAATCAACGGCGTGTTCAAAATATGTTCGGCGTATTTTTTGTAGCTCAAATCATCATCGAAGCTAAACTTATACATACCAGATCTGTCAGTGTCTGTGTTTTCCCAA
This sequence comes from Finegoldia sp. P1-F-LS, assembly GCF_052932205.1. NCBI lineage: Bacteria > Bacillati > Bacillota > Tissierellia > Tissierellales > Peptoniphilaceae > Finegoldia > Finegoldia sp. P1-F-LS. Next base: position 96,512 of record NZ_JBRFJH010000002.1, read on the forward strand.
ATGATTTCTCTCATGTTACGACTTTTCGCTGGTTTCCCTTCGAAAATGTATGCATTGTCGAACAATGTGTAGAAAACTGGAGACAAACAGTTACTAATCTTGTATTTTCTAACGAAATCTTTTTCTGATGAATAGTCGATGCTGCATTGCAAAGAACAAGTGCCCTTCATCATATTGTGGGCCATGTCTCCTCTTTCGTTGAAATATTTGTACATAAAATCGTATCTTTTTTTCGGCAAAATCTTGATATCGTCGATTTTAGTCACAGGATGATATCCCAAAGTTACCATGGCTTGGTTTTTCTTATCGAAAATTTCAACAAGATTTCTCATATTTTTGATGTAAATATCTTTTAACTCATCAATGTTCCACTTCGATGACAATGCAACCTCAAACTGACTTCCAGGCTCTGTCGACACTGCCAAATCATCATTTTCAAGTCCAAGAATGTAATCTCCTTCTTTGTAAGCTGCACATCCATGATTGTGAAGTTCTCTGAGAGTTGCACCTACTCCATTATCACCGAAATACGACACAGTCTTCAAAGTATCCTTGTCTACGATGAAATGTTCCATTTCCATCCCTATAGTGAAATCTTCTTTTAGTTTTTCTCCGCTTTTGATGTAGTTAATTACAGCTTCAAGCTGTTTTTCGTAATCCATTTTTACTCCTTTTTAAGGTCAGCCACAGTAATATCACAAATTTTTATCAAATCTTCAGGAGCGATTTTGATTTGCGCTCCGATTTTGCCGCCAGACACATAAATATATTCTTTATTTTCACAACTCTCGTCGATAAAAGTCTTAAATTTTGTTTTCATTCCGATAGGAGAACAACCACCTCTAATGTAGCCGGTAGTTTTTAATAAATCTTTTACATGAATCATTTCGAGTTTTTTCACTCCGGCTATTTTCGCACACTTTTTGAGGTCAAGCTCGTCTTTTACAGCTACAACGAACACGAAATTTTCATTCGTGTTGGAAATTGTGACAAGTGTTTTGAACACGTAAGCTTCATCCTCATTTAATTTGCTTGCGACATTTTCGCCGCTCACATCGTCTCCTACGGAGTATTCTATATATTTATACCCAATTTTTTGTTTGTCGAGTATTCTCATTGCGTTAGTTTTTTTCATAAACTCATCCTTTCATTATTAATATTATACTACAAGTGAAAATATTTGTTGTTTTATAAAATTTATCGAATATTTACTTGCGTAAATTGTCTGTTTATGGGTAAATATATACGAGGAGGAATTTTAATGGAACACAAATTAAACATTAGATATATATACCACAGTTCATTTTCTTTGGAATTTGAAGACAAGATTATTATTTTCGATTATTTTCAAGGAACTTTGCCAAAAAATGTGAACGATAAGAAGGTGATTTTCGTGGTGACTCATTCACATGCGGATCACTACAACGAGAGTATTTTTGATTATGAAAATGCGAGTGACATTACATACATTGTCTCAGAGGATGTTTACGAAGAGGTTTTTGATTATGATACGAAAGACAATGTTGTGTTTTTGGGACAAGATAATATCGAGGAATTGAAAAAGCATTTCGACAAGAAGGTTATTAAGCTTGAAGTTGGTGAATCGACATCTGTCTACGGAGTTGATTTTACAGCGCTTGGTTCGACTGATATGGGAATTAGCGTGTATTTTGAAGCGAACCATTTGAAATTTTTCTTCGCTGGAGATTTGAACAATTGGGTGTGGGAAGAAGACACCGAAGAGGAAAAACAAAAGATGCAACAAGATTTCTCCAAGGAAATCGACAAAATAGGACACGTTGACATTGGATTTTTCCCGGTGGATCCGAGATTAAAGGAAAGATACGATTTGGGTGTGAATGAATTTGTCGAAAAATGCAATCCGAAAGTTTTGTTCCCAATGCATTTTACAAAAGATCCAACGATTGTGGACAAATTTATCGACACTCACGATTACGAGGATTGCAAGATTGTGAATATGAAAAAAGAACACGATACGTTTCAAGTTATAATAAAATAATTGATTTAATATAATATTTTTGGTAAAATTAATATTACAAAAGGGAGTAGCTTAAAAATATTGTGTCGTCATTACGGTTGAAACCCGGCACAAGGCCACTTTGGTTAGCAAGACTTTTGCCAGAAATGGTGAAAGTTTTTTTTATTATGTAAATTAACAGGAGGTAAGAGATTGGATTGGTACAAGGAATCTAATGACAGTGTTATCAAAAGTTTGGATACTGACGAAAACAATGGTCTATCCGACAGTAAGGTAGCTAGTTTATTAGAAAAATACGGCAAGAACGTATTAAAAGAAAAGAAGAAAAAGTCCATGGCAGCCAAATTAAAGGATCAATTTTTGGATCCGATGATAATTATTTTGCTATTGGCATCTATTTTATCCATGGCTATTGGGGAAGTCACAGATAGTATTATTATTATCGCTATTGTTATTGTGAATGCGGTGCTTTCGATTTATCAAGAAGGTAAAGCGGAACAAGCAATTGAAGCTTTGCAAAAAATGGCAAGTCCTAAAGCCAAGGTCATAAGAAATGGCAAGATTATGGAAGTGGATTCACAAAATTTGGTTCCAGGAGATATCGTTGAATTGGAAACGGGAGATATTATTCCTGCGGATTTGAGATTATTGGAATCTACTAACTTGAAAATCGACGAGTCATCGTTGACTGGTGAATCAGTTGCTGTTGAAAAAAATGCAAAGGATGAAATCACAACAGACGCAGGAATTGGCGACAGAACAAACATGGCGTACAGTTCTTCTATCGTAAGCTACGGTAGAGCGAAGGGTGTCGTTGTAGAAACTGCACAAAATACAGAAATCGGTAAAATTGCAACGAGTTTGTCAGAAGTTGAAGACGAAGAAACTCCTCTTCAAAGAAAATTGGCACAATTATCTAAGCAATTGGGTATCATAACTGTTGTTGTGTGTGCAATTGTATTTGCGGTTGGATATTTCTTGTATGATTTTGGCGCATTGAATATGTTGATGACTGCGGTATCACTTGCAGTTGCAGCGATTCCAGAAGGACTTCCAGCTATCGTTACAATCGTGCTTAGCTTGGGAATGGGAAGAATGGCAGAGAAAAACGCCATCGTCAAGAAACTTTTGGCTGTTGAAACATTAGGAACAACTACTGTAATTTGTTCCGACAAGACTGGTACATTGACTCAAAATGAAATGACTGTGAAGAAAATCTACGTCGATGGAACTGATGTCGATGTCACAGGAACAGGATACAAACCTGAAGGCGATTATTTGATTGAAGACAAAAAAATGCAAGAAGATGACATCAAATCTCTTAACACTTTGCTTCACATAATGAGTCTTACAAATGATTCAAAATTAATCGAAGAAGACGGAACGTACAAGATTGTGGGAGATCCTACAGAAGGAGCACTTCACACAGCAGCGGGAAAACAAAACATCACAAAAGAAGAATCCAATCAAAATTATCCTAGAATAGAAGAAATTCCATTCGATTCCGAAAGAAAAATGATGACTACATTCCACGACAAATTCTTATCTGACAAGATTATTTCCTTCACAAAAGGTGCACCAGATATAGTTATCGAAAAATGTAGCAAGATTTTAATCGACAACGAAATTAAACCACTAACAGAAGAATTAAAACAAAAATTGTTGAATAAAAACAGCGAGTACGCAAAACAAGCACTTCGTGTGCTAGCTTATGCACTTCGTGAACACGATGATTTGCCAAATGAAATTACATCTGAAAACATCGAAAAGAACATGGTATTTGTAGGATTATCTGGAATGATAGACCCACCAAGACTAGAAGTAAAAGATGCAATCGAAGAATGTAAAACTGCGGGAATCACACCAGTTATGATTACTGGAGATTATTTGGAAACAGCAGTAGCAATCGCGAAAGATTTGGGGATTTGTACGGACGATTCACAAGCAATCATGGGAGCTGAACTTAACAACATGACAGACGATGAAATCCGTGAAATCGTCAAAGAAAAGAGAGTTTATGCGAGAGTTTCTCCACAAAACAAAGTACAAATCGTAACAGCATTGAAAGAAAACGGACACATCGCAGCAATGACAGGTGACGGAGTCAACGATGCACCAGCAATCAAAAAAGCAGACATCGGAATTGCGATGGGAATCACTGGAACAGACGTTGCGAAGAATACTTCAGAAGTTATCCTTACAGACGACAACTTTGCGACAATTGTTCATGCAGTAGAAGAAGGAAGAATAATTTACTCGAATATCAAAAAATTCGTATCATTCTTACTAAGCTGTAACATTGCAGAAATTCTTATCGTATTCTTGGCGATAATGTTCAAATGGGACACACCATTTATCCCAATTCAATTATTATGGTTAAACCTAGTGACAGACTCATTCCCAGCAATGGCGCTTGGAGTTGAAAAAGGAGAAGCTGACATAATGAACAGAGCTCCTCGTTCACCAAAAGAACCAATCATCGACAAGAACATGAGACTAAGCATCATCGTTCAATCATTGGCAATCACAGTTGCGACATTATTTGCGTACAACTACGGATTGAACCACTTCGATGGCCACATCGAATCTGCAAGAACAGTTGCATTTGCAACATTGATATTATCAGAATTACTAAGAAGTTATTCAGTAAGAAGTGAACACAAATCAGTATTCCAAATCGGATTATTCACAAACAAAGCATTAGTAATGGGAACATCACTATCACTATTCTTAATGCTAGCAGTAATCTACATTCCTGGAGTAAATGATGTATTCGAAACAATACCTCTTCACCTTGAACACTACAAAGTAATTCTTCCATGTGCATTGTTGCCATTCGCAGCAGGGGAAATTTTGAAAGCAGTAAAAAGCAAAAAATAATAGACAACAATAAAGGCGTATCGTGTTGTGATACGTCTTTTTTAGTGGGGTGGTGTGTGAAAGGAAGAAAATCGTGTGGAGCGGACACAGAGATTGGGAGTTGTGTGACAAACGTAGCATTAAAACCAAGCAAACATCTCGCACGAAAACACAGATCAAGCATTTTGCACGAATATCTGGACTACGAAAATTTGTGATTTCTAAATCTCAAAATCCTGAAATCGCAAGCTCGCTTACGCTCAAGCGGTGCGATTTCTGGCGGATTTTTTCGATTTGAAATCAAGAAAATTTTCTCCGTATGATATTCTTAGCAAAAAGGCTTGACTGTTTACATAAATTGACAATATACAGCTCGATTGTTTGCTTAAAGGGTTCGCGGGATTGAGGATTGTAGGATATGCGTAGGTCAGATCTCCCGCAAACATCTCGTACGAATATCTAGACTACAAAAATAAATAAATTCTAAGCTTGTGAACCTAAAATTGTGAACTCGTGCTACGCACTCAGACAGCACAATTTTTTAACGGTTCACTTCGCTTGAATTTATGCTTATTTTTTCCGTATGATATTCTTAGCTTCGATCGTTTGCTTGAACGAACACAAGGATAATCGTCACACACGTTCATCTCCTAACCACCGAAATGGACACAAAAAAACAGGAATCAGTCGATTCCTGTTTTACTATTTTACACACTATCTTGAAACAGCTCCTGTCATTCCTTTGAGCAATTTACCTGTGACGGCATCTCTTTCGTTTTCGTGTCTTTGATGTAGTGCGTTGTATTTTATTGTGTATGTTTGGGATTGTTTATCCAATTTGATTTCCCAATCTTTGATGTCATCTTTATCAAGGTAATTTTCTTTTAATTCCATCTCGAAGATTTTGTCTTCGTCCAAGAATACATTATTCTTTCTTTTTTCTTTTGTTTCAGGGTCTTCTCCTTCAAGGTCGAGTCCGTTTTGCACTTTTACTCCATCTTTGCTGACGTTTGCTTCGGAGTCGCCGTTTTTTGCGACTATTCCATCTTTTCCGATTTTTGCTTCTGAGTCGCCGTTCTTAGCGTTGATTCCATCTTTTCCGATACTTACTTCTGAGTCACCGTTTTTGATATGTATGCCGTCTTCTCCAGAAGTTTTTACGCCAGTGTTTCCCACGTTTTTCACTCCACAAGAACTTAGCATTACACATGCCAACAATACTACCAATAATTTCCTCTTCATGATATTATCCTCCTTAAATTTATTATACCCCGTAAGTTGATTTGCAACATGGAAAATGTTTACAAAAAGTCAAAGATGTGTCAAATTAATTGCAACAAATTTATTTATAAATAATACGCGTGCTTTTTTCAAGATTTCTATTTTGCTATGGTATAATAAAGTTGGAGGATAGTATGAATTATTTTAATTACTGGACAAGCGTTCTAGTGGTGTTTGCAATTATATTTTTGTTTGCCAGAACGATTTCAAATGAAAAGCAAATTGTCGCGGTTTTTTCGAAATTAATCTACGTTGTAATTATTCCAGCTAATATTGCGATTAGTTTGAGTGAACTTACGTACAAGAATTTCAACATCAAACTCGGTGTGTTTTTTGTGTATTTGTGGATATTGTCTAAGATTATGACGATGATTTTCCAAATCAACACGAAGGACAAGGATTCGTTGGAACCTGCGTTTATTTTCTCGAATATTATCGTGATGAGGCCTTTTTTGCAAAATGTTATGGACAAGAATATTCTGAACAATCTGGTTATAATTTCTTGTGTGATTTATCTTGTGTACATGCTTTACAAGAGAATTTTCAATGTGACAGACTTTTTGATGGCGATGGGATTTTCCGTAGCTTTTTGTATTTGTGCGATTTACAAGTTCTCATACATACTAACCCCTCTGAAAATTATTCAACAGACAAGTTCAGTTGTGATTATAATCGCATTTGCACTTGCAATTTCAAGTGTTGATTTGAAAAGCTTATTGGATTTGACATCCCTCATGCTTGCTGTTGTGAATTTGCTGATAATTCCAGTGTTTACATACGTCGTTGTGAGTGCTGTGACGAACAATCAGCAGTTGATTAAATCTATAATTATGTATGCGGCGATTGGGCCAACATTTGTGATTTCGTCCGATTTTTACAAGAAAACGAAAACGAGAATTACGGAGCTCGGATTTTTGTTGTCGGTCGTTACGATATATATTTTGAATTATTTATTCTTTTAATAGGCGATTGATGTCGTCTATTTTTTTGCATCAAAAAAAGAGGATAATGTCCTCTTTTGATTTTTTCGCTATTCCAATGGTCTGTAATCTTCTGCTAATGCGTCTCTCAAGTATACGAACAATTTGTCGTATTCTTTGATTGCACTGTAGTATTTGTTGTTTGGAAGAACGTAGTATTTCTTGTAATCTTTTGTGAAGGCTTTGATTATGCCTTTTCCTTGTTTGTCGACAAGTGGTTTGTCGATGTCAAGTCCCGATATCAATATTACTTGTGTGGAGTAATTGTTCTTGGTAACTGTGTTGTATCCTCCGATTGTAGTCAATTTGTAAATGGAGTTGTTTTTTTTCAAATATTCTCTGACTGAAAGTGGTAGGACGTCTTTTTTCACAAGCAAGATTGGCGCTTTGATTTTTTGCGCAACTGTCGATGACACGAGTGCATCTGCGAACACTTCACCGCTTGTAGTGATAACTTCTGCTGGATTTGCGTTAACCCTCTTAGCGACTTCAACGCTAGATTCGTATCTGTCTACACCTGCAAGTCTTGTGACACGTTTATTCGTCAAGGCTTCGATTTGGCTTTTCACAGATTGATTTACAGATATTTCTCCACCGACGATTGTCACGTTGTGGATATTTCCCAATGATTTGATGAAATTTGCAGTAGATTGGTTAATGCCATCATTACTTACAAGTAGTATCGGTGCATTTTGGTGTGCTGCAAGGCTTGTAGCATACAATGCATCTGCATAATTTGTGCCTGCGGCAAATATCAAGTTAGTGGTTTTTGCTCGTGTTCTCGCAGATTGAGCTGATGTGTCGTAACGATTATTTCCCATAATTCTAGTGATTTTTGCGTGTGGTAAATTTCTTTTCAAATTATTTTCAACCTTCTTGCTGATAGTATTCACGCCACCCATTAGATAAATCTCGTCCAAGAACATCTTGTCAAGCGCTGATTTGGTCTCGATGGATAATGAATTTTTCCCAGTGTACAAAAGTGGGTATTTGCCCATAGACACGTTAGTTGCACTGATTGCATCGGGATATGCGTTGTCATTGACAAGAATTACCTTGTTCGTATTCGCAAAGTAATGACGTTGCACATTCACTGCAGTCTTCGCTCTGTTTTCACCTTGGAATCTTTGGTGAATAACATTTTTGAACACACCATCTTCGTTAGTGGTGATTTGGTCTTGTTTTTTCTCTTGTTTCTTCTTGTCAGTAGAATCTTTTTTATCCGTTGCATCTTTTTTATCAGATGTTTCTTTTTTATTTGACGTATCTTTTGCATCAGATTTTTGATCCTTTGCATCAGCTTGTTTGTCTTTTGCATTTGTCTTCTTTTTATTTGTATCCGCATCAGATTTTGTTGCAGAATCAAATGTATGAGCTTCTATATTTTCAGAAATTCTATCATTTGTGCTATCCTTGTCTGCAACGCTCACCACAGGCAAACTCAACATACAAGCTAGCATCAAAGCCACCAATTTTTTCATAAAACACTCCTTTTAATTCATAACTACATCACAATTAATTAAAACTAATTCAAAATGATGAAAAACAACAAAGTTGTACCCATCAGAAAACCAATCGCACTCACGATAATCTTCACAATTGCAGCCGTAACCGTCGCCTTGTTCAAAAATTCAGGCTTAAATTTGTCGTACATCACAACGCTGTACACAAAACCTGATATGACATTTACAATCACGCTAACAACTGGAATTCTCGTGTTAAACACAGAAGCCAAGACAATTGTAACCAAAGTGTACACACTAGCCTTAGCCAAAAACTCTGAGTTCGATATCTTTTCTGCCATATCTTTTTTCAAAAAACTTGTCGCAACCCAGAAACTCAACACACATGAAAAAGGCGACATGACAGTCTTCGAAAAATACGACAATGGAAGCGACAAATTCAAGAAATCTTTCGATGAATTCGGAGGACTAATCCTCATCCACAACATAAATGAAACGAGACTAATTACTCCCGAAATGATCAACGTGAACATCCACGCTCCCTGTTTCTTTTCAATCGTTTTAATATGTTTTTCTAAACGTGAAAACACTTCACCATAAAATTTTTCCATAAAAACTCCTCTTAATTTATACACTTATTATAACCCAGTACAACAAAGCATTCAATAAATTAGAATTTTCATGTGATTTCATTTATATTTCATAAAACATTGTTAATATAATTTATTGGAACAAATCACCAATCAATTGCACAAAAGCGGCAAATAATCCCAGCTAACCTCAAACAAAACAATTCAACAAAGCGTAATTATAAAACAAATAAATAACGAGCTACATCAAGTTTCAACAAATTTAATAAAGTTTTAAAATATTTTGCAAAATTCTTGAAAAAAATCATGTTTTTTATTGACGTTTGTAATCATTTTAATGTATAATTTTAAGTTGACAGGTAAAGTATTTTTGAAATACTACAACAATCATAGAATATAATTAATTAAATAATAAATGAAATAAACAAGGAGGAGAATAAATTGAAAATAAACAAGAAACTACTAATGGCAGCATTGGCCAGTGCAGTAATAGTATCGGCGCCTCAAGCAAAAACATACGCCGACACTCAAACAGATGACACACAAGCTGTCACAGAAAAAATTATTGATGATCAAATTGCAAAAGCAGCACAACCTGCTAAACAAAAAAATTCAGAAAAAGCGCAAGCAGAAACAGCAGCAAACGCAGATGAAAAACAAAACCAACAAGAAAGCTTGGAATTAAAATCAGAAAAGGAAATTAATTCCAAGAAAGCTGGATTCGGATCACAAGCATTAAATCATCCAGCACAAGCAACAGAGCTAAGAAATGTTGACAATGAATCGAACAATTCCGTACTAACATTGTCTGAAGAAAAACAACCAGAAGCTCAAGGAGCAGGAGAAACTTCCGATCAAAAAGCAGATGACCCAAACTATGGCGAAGATGAAAAGAAAATCAAAGACTACGATGGATCTGAACGTTATAAACAAACAGATCTACAACCGGGAGATACAAATCAGGCGCTCGGTAAAACTGATGAAAAGGTAGAAAAAGACGGTTTTAAATTTGAACTCAAAAACCCATCAAACACATCACCAAGCAAGACTGAATATGGTTACCAAATCACCATAGACAAGAAGACTGGCCAAAGAACCTATACCAAGATTACTGTAACTGATTCTGGTCTTATTTCTGTTGATCCTGGAGACAAACCAATGATGGGTCAGGGAGATAAGTTAACTGCTGAATCTCCTGATGTAACCTATAAGCCAAATGAAAATACAGAGTTAACAGCTAGTGTTCGACAAAGAAACATAAACTACGAAGCAAGTAAAGAAACCTTAGAACATATCAATAATAAGGACAATGAGTCCACTTCCTTTGGTTTTGAGGATAACTACACTAAAGAGAATCCTAGACCTCAGTTTTTTGGAGATAACTTTGGTATAACTTACAAGGTCAACCCATGGCCAAATGAAAATGACAAGCTGGAAGAACTAAAACTTAATAAAAATAAATACGATCCAAATAAAAAACACTTTGTCCAAGGTCAAGACATCGACACAGGTATTAAGGTAGACAATGTGGACGCAAGTGCTAGGGAAAGATTAGTCGGCCAAGTTTATAATCCTATTACAGGAAAAATTGTCCCAGGAGCAAGTGCCTATATAGGAGATGATGGAAATATTCACGTTCAGTTACCAGCAGGTGCCCTAAAGAAGGACGAATCTGGCAAGACTGTCATAAATGAAGACTCAATCTTCAACACACCTGACTACAAGGGAATTCAAAGCCTAGATGTAAAATTCTTTGCCCGTCCAAGAACAGCTGATGAATTTAAAGCTATAGCAGAGGCAGCTGAGTATGAATGGGATAGAGGAACCTATGTAGGAACAGGAGCAGGCTCTGAAAAAATTAACCACAAGGGAAAAGATGTTACAATTGACAAGCAAGGCATAGACCGCTACGACCACTACAACCTAATTGGTAACTTCAAGCTAAACCTAGATGATACAAGATACTATGACCAAAAATTCCAAGATGGCAATGGTGATGATACATCTAAGGTAACTTCATCTGGAGTAAAACCAAATGTTCCTTTTGAAGTTAAAATAGTAGAGCCAGAAAACCCAGGTGAAACTGACAAGTCAGCTGATGATATGAAAGAGGCTGATAAAAAAGGAGAAGCTTCTGGTAGACTTATCTTGGACTTTATCAATCGTGAAAATAAGGGTAAGGCAGAAGCAGACCAATGGAAGGTAGATGTAGACCCTAAGGATATATCTAAATTCACTATCACCGCTCCAGAATCAGCCAAAGCTGGTGACTTTATAGCAATACCTATTGAATACACCTACACAAACGGGTCAAAAGACGTTCACTGGTTCCACTTCGTAGTCCAAGAATCAACTTACATCAAGCCAGAATACGATGCTCAAGTAAACTTCCCGGTAAACGAACAAACATCTCCTGCTACAGTAACAGAAGATGGTAAGAGAATAACACCAGATCATTATACTCTTCCAGACACCCTAGAAACTGATGAATCTGGTAACAAGCTAGCGAAAGATGATAAGGGAAATAAGTGGACTGTAAAAGTTGATGAAAAAACAGGTCAAGTTAGCGCTAAGCCAGTAGACCCACTAGCCTTTAATGGTGGTGAAAAACTTACAGTACCAGTAGTAGCTCACTATGTAGATGAACAAAAACCAGGCGAAGATATAACAGAAGAAGTCAATGCTTACTTCGTAATAGAAGAAAGAGCAAATATGACTGCTCGTTACAATGCTAAGGCAGGTAAGTCAGGCGATAAGCTTTCTTCAGATGTAATCCTAAATGAGGAAGATCACTACAACAGAAGACCTGGCAAGTTTACCATAGATTCACCAACCTACACAGATGATAAGGGCAATGTTTGGAATGTATCAATAGATGAAAAGACAGGTAAGATAACTGCTACAGTACCAAATGCTGAAGAAGGCAAGTCAGTAGATGGAGCATTGCTAAATGTACCAGTAACAGCTCATTATTATGAAGAAGATGGCAAGCTAGAAGTGGGTACAAAGAAGACGGAAGCTCAATTTGTGGCTTATGGTACAAATGGAAAAGTTGAAAAAACAGTAGAAGTTCCTTTTGAAACAAAAGTAGAAAAAGATCCAAATCTTAAAAAAGGTGAAATCAGAGTAATAAAAGAAGGTAAGGTAGGTTCTAAGAAAGTAACCTATACTATCAAAGATTCTAAGATTGATGAATCACAGACTAAAGAAGAAGTTATAGAAAATGCTGAAGACAGAGTAATCCACGTTGGCGAAGGCGTAAATGATGGAACTCATAAGATTGAAGAAAAAGTTGAAGTAGCATTTGAAACAGAAATTCAATTTGACGATAGCCTTGCTCCAGGAGAAATGGAAGAAGTTCAAAAAGGTGAAGCTGGAGAAAAGAAGAGAGATATTACTCTTACAATCCAAGATGGCAATGTAACAAAGACTGAAACAGGTGAATTTACTGAAACTAAAGCTCCTAAAAAGAGAATTATTAAAGTAGGTAGAAATACCGAAGGAAAGGTAGAACACAAGGAAGAATTACCATTCAAATATAAGGTTGAAGAAGTAGATGACCTTAAGAAGGGTGAGTACAGAATTGTAAAACCAGGTAAGGTTGGAACAAAAACAACAACTTGGACAATTAAAAATTCTAAAGTCGAAGGAGAGCCAACTGTCACAGAAGTGGCTGCAGAAGATGCTCTTATCCAAGTAGGTAAGGGAACTAACGATGGTACTCACGAAATAGTTGAAAAGAAAAATATAGATTATAAAACTATAATCGAATACGATGAAAACCTTGATGCTGGCCAACAAGAAGTTGTCAAAGAAGGAAATCCAGGAGAACAAGAAAGAACAAACACACTTGTTATCAAGGATGGCCAAGTAACTGAAACTAAAGAAGGCGAATTCAAGACAACTAAGGAAGCTACGGACAGGGTTGTAAAAATAGGTACAAAACCTGTTACCAAAGTTGTAGAAAAACCATTCAACACTGAATATGTTTATGACGAAAACCTTGAAGCTGGAAAAACTGAAGAAAAAACACCAGGTAAGAATGGTAAGGTTACTATTACAACATCTTATGACAAGGACCAAAAGAAGGTTGTAACTTCTGAAACTGAAGAAAAAGGTCAAAATAGAGTTGTTAAAATCGGTGGAAAGACTAACGGAACTGAAAAAGTTAAGGAAGAAATTCCATTTGAAGTAGAAGTTAGAAAAGACCCAAGCCTAAAGAAGGGCGAATGGAAATACGCCAAAGATGATGAAGGAAATGAACTAAAGGGTGAAAAGGGCGAACAAGAAAAGACTCTAACTATAGAAAACTCTAGGGTAACAAATACTTCTGAGCCAACAGTAACTAAGAAAGCTAAAAACGCAGTGATTTTAGTTGGTGAAGGAACTAATGACGGTACTCACGAAGTAACAGAAAAGAAAGCACTTCCTTTCGAAACTAGATATGAATACGATGATTCATTAGAACCAGGTGAAGAAAAAGTCGTAACTCCAGGAACTCCGGGAGAACAAGAAAGAACAAATACTCTTGTAATCAAAGATGGTAAAGTAACTGAAACTCAAGAAGGCGAATTTAAGACAACTAAAGAACCTCAAGAAAGATTAATTAAAATCGGTAGAAAGCCATCCGAAGGCGAAACTACGAAGACTATAGAAAGAGAAATTCCTTACGAAACTAAGGTAATCTATGACAAAGACCTTGAAGCTGGTTTCCAAAAAATAGAAAATGAAGGTAAACCAGGTAAGGAAGAAGTAACTATCACTCAAAAGATAAAAGATTCAAAACCAGTTGGTGAAGCTACAGAAACTACAAAGACTATCACAGAAAAAGAAGATAGAGTTGTAAGAATTGGTGTTAAACCAGTTGTTAAGGAAACTGAACTTGGAAACAACACTGAATATAGACACAACCCAGAGCTTAAAGCTGGGGAAGAAAAGGTAATCGAAGAAGGTTCTAAGGGATCTGTAAAATATACAACTACTTTCAATAAGGAAACAGGAAAGCTTGAAGTTACTGAAGAAAGAACTGAACCAAAGAACAAAGTTGTTGAATATGGTTCTAAGACTGATGGTGAGTTCAAGTACGAAAGCGAAAAAGCTTACGACATCATCATTAGAGAAAATCCAAATCTTGAAGCTGGAAAGACTAATGTTATCCAAGAAGGTAAGCCAGGTAAAACTGAAACTACTGTTAAGATAGAAAACAGCAAAGAAGTTTCTAGAGATACAAAGACAATTACAGAAAAACAAGATAAGATTATTGAAATTGGTACTAAGAATGTTTGTGAAATCCCACCAGTAAAACCAGAAGATCCAAAGCCAGAAGATCCAAAGCCAGATGACAAGGATCCAGAAAACCCAACAAAACCAGGAGAAAAAGATCCAGAAAACCCAACAAAACCAGGAGAAAAGGATCCAGAAAATCCAACTAAGCCAGGAGAAAAGGATCCAGAAAATCCAACAAAACCAGGAGAAAAGGATCCGGAAAATCCAACTAAGCCAGGAGAAAAAGATCCAGAAAACCCAACTAAGCCAGGAGAAAAGGATCCAGAAAATCCAACAAAACCAGGAGAAAAAGATCCAGAAAATCCAACAAAACCAGGAGAAAAAGATCCAGAAAATCCAACAAAACCAGGAGAAAAAGATCCAGAAAAACCAGGTACACCGGGTGAAAAGCCAAATGAACCAGGTACACCGGGTGAAACTCCAGAAGAAAATGGCAAAAAACCAGAAGAAAACGGAAAGACACCTGAAAACAACGGAAAGACTCCGGAAGAAAATGGTAAAACTCCAGAAAATAACGGAAAGACACCTGAAAACAACGGAAAGACTCCAGAAAATAACGGAAAAACACCTGAAAACAATGGAAAGACTCCTGAAAACAATGGAAAAACTCCAAACAAACCAAATGAAACACCAAAAACTCCTGAAACTACTGAACAAGGAAAACGCAAAGAAAAAGCAGACACTCCTAATAGAAAATCTGCCAATAAATTGCCAAAAGCAGGTAGCGAAAGTGAAATCATGATGTTATCAATGTCAGCATTGACGACAGCAGCTGGATTCATTGGATTGAAGAAAAAACGTAAAGACAGATAATCTTTAATACAAGATTAAAAATCTTTCACAATAATCAAACAAAGCCTAACTCGTGTGAGCTAGGCTTTTTGATTGCACACAAAAACCCGACCTCAATAGAGATCGGGTAAAATTTTATCTAATCATATTTGAAAATGAATTGTAGATTAGTAATCCAACCAAAGTTACCAATAAAATTTCCAAAATGAATACGACAATTCTGATTACGATTTGTGCGATGAATGATTTCAAACCAACCTTGAAACTGTCCTTTTCCAAATATAAATCTAGGAAAGTTGCAGAGTAAGCCAACATTCCTGTGAAGCAACCAATGATGCTACCGATAAATCCTAATGGTGTAAGTATGAACATGAATAGACCGTTGATTATCGAAAACACCCCGCCCTTTATATCTCTTGTGCAAGCAGGTGGAGTTGGTCTCATATAACTTTTCGTAAACATGTAGATTAATCTAGTCATCACGTAGTTTATTAGTGGCACCGTAATCAAAGTAATAATTGAAATTGTAGGTGTGTGGAAAACCTTCGTCAATTCTCCAAGAGAACCTTTTGTTGTAACACTAGCCCACATAGCGCTAGTCAACGCAGCGATCAATCCTGATGTTAAAAATGAATAAATAATTCCGTGCTTTGTCGATGCGTAAAAATCGTAGATTTTCTTGGAATATTGATTGATGAATTTTACACATTTCAAATACCAATCTGGTGAATCGTTTTGCTTGTAGTTCTCATATTCCTCGTTGTCTTCTTTTCTTTCTTTTTGAGTGTATTTTTGGTTGATTTCTTCAAATACATCATCTGTAGATTTTGTAGATTCTTGTGATTCGGTAACATCTGAAACCTTGTTCACATCGTCATCTACAGGCTTTGCTTCGAAGTAATTGTCAGAATGAGCAATATCTTCATCTGATACATAACTTTTGAGATTTTGTTTAAAATCTTGTTTCTTATCGTCCATAGTCTCCTCCTATTAATATTTCTTATTTAATAATATACCCATTTGAAAAATATCCATTCATAAATTTGAAATTAAAGAAAAATTTAGATTTTCACATTAAATATTTAAAAATTTGAACAAAATAATAAATCTTTTATATTTTTAGCATTTTCCAACTATATTTAGTTTACATAATCTATAAAAGGGTATATCTAAAAGGTAGGGTTTTTACTGCTTTAATTGGCTGAAAAATTCTATTGTTGATACAACAATTATCAAAATAAAAGGAGGATAATATGAAAAACAAAAGGATTATTTCGTGGATGCTGATATTTGCGATGGTTATAGGATATGCTCCTGTAAACATTTACGCAAGTGATGTGCCACAAAAACAAGAGGTCACTGCAGAAAGTAGTGATTTTGATTTTGATGAAAGTAGCGGGACTATTAAAAAGTACAAGGGTACAGCTACTGATGTTGTTATTCCAGAAAAAATTAATGGAAAATCAGTAACAACTATTGGTAAGGGAGCTTTCGGAAGAAAGAAACTTACATCAGTTGTTATTCCAGAAGGTGTTGAAAAAATTGACCAAGGTGCTTTCTCAGCTAATTTGTTGACAGCAATCAAGCTTCCTTCAACTGTTAAACAAATCGAAAGATTGGCTTTTGGAGCGAATTCAAAATTAAGCAAAGTTGAATTAAATGAAGGCTTGGAATATATCGGTCAACAAGCTTTTATGGGTGACAGTTCATTAACTGGAGAAGTTATCATACCATCGACAGTAAAGACTGTTATGACATCTGCTTTCAACAAAACAGGAGTAACAGGATTGTTATTGAAAGGCGACAAAGATTCTAATGCTGTTAATTTACATTCTGGATTAAATGGAGAAAAAATAGAATATGTAAAATCAGAAAGTCCTTTCAAAAGGATTAAAATTAATTTTAACTCTTTCGGTACTGCAGAAGCGGACAGATATGTCGATTTGGGCAAAGTGGAAGTTAATGTTAATAGCAAAGAAGAACTTCAAAAATGGCTTGATGATAATATTGATGTAGACTATGTAGCAAATTATGTAAATAAGAATGACAGAACAGGTTCAAACGATAAAGAAGTAGAACTTGCAAAAGTTTGGAATTTGGATAAATTCGACAAAACAAAAGAATTCGAAGTAATTGCAAGTATCGACAAAGAAAAAGCTTCAAAGCTTGAACAAATCGAAGGATATACAGCTCCATGTGTAACTTGTTCAGCTACAAATTTAATGATTAAACTAACTGTTAAACTTGGCGAATCTGAACAACCAGAACAACCTACTACTGATGAATGGTCACAAAAAGACTTCACTTATGGACAATTCAAATACAAGGGAAGAATGGAAGAAGAATCTTATAGATTTGGAATTACTGGTTTTTCTGAAAAGGGAAAGGCTAAATTAGCGAAAAATTCTGATTTGGTTATTCCAAAAGAAGTAACTATTGACGGACAAAAAAAGACTGTTGAAGGAATTAAAGAAAATTCTTTCAAAGATTTAAAAATTAATAGCGTAACTTTCCCTAAGACTGATGTGGAATTTATCATCAAAGATTCTGCGTTTGCAAATTCAGGTATTACTAAGGTTACGTTTGAAGAAGGTTTGAAATCTATTGAATCACGTGCATTCCAAGATAATAAGCTTACTGAAGTTTACATTCCAAGCACTGTGTGGAAAACTGGTAGCGAATCTTTCATGAACAATCAAATTAGTAAGCTAGAAATTTCTGATGATGTAAACAGCATTCAAATCGACAACTATAGTTTTGCTAACAACAAACTTTCTGTTGTGAAGCTTCCTTATTCTATATTTAAGTTTAGGGATTTTGTGTTCAAGGATAATCCTGGATATGAAAATAGCAAGGTTGTACGATTAGAAACTAGAAATCCAGATCATTTGAAATCAGTAACTTATATCGTTCCAGAAAATGATTTTCATAAAGTAGTTTTGGTTTCAAATGTTGACAGAAGTAAACTTTTCAAGGAATTACAAACTGTCAAATCAATTGTAAAATCTGATTACAAACAAGAAAAAATAGACGAATTCGACAAAGTATTACAAGAAGCTAAAAGAGTTTTCAAAGACGAAAAATCAACACAAGAACAAGTAGACAAAGCGTTGAATGATTTGATTGAAGCTGAAGGTAATTTGAGAAAATCAGCTCCTGACAGATCAAAACTTAGAGATTCTATCAAAAAAGCAGAAGAATTTGTACCAGAAATGTTCGAAAAAGAATCATTTGATTCTATGAAGAAAGAACTCGACAAGGCAAAGGAAGTCTTGGCTGATTTGGACAAGACACAAGATGAAGTGAAAAATGCGCAAGAAAGCTTGGACAAGGCTGTTGCTGCGTTGGTTATCGACAAAAATGCGTTGTACAAGAAAGAAGATTTCACTTACAAGGACAATGCTATTACTGGATTTAGCGACAGTGGTAAAGTAAAATTCAAGTTCAACAAGAATTTGGTTCTACCAGACACAACTTTGGAAGGCAAAGATGTCGAAGTAATCGCAGAATCTGCGTTTGATTTGACTAAGGACAAGGGAGTTAAATTCGGTACAGATACGATAAGTTCTGCTGACGGTATGATTTCGTTAGAATTGCCAAAGAAAGTTAAGAGAATTGAAAAAGATGCTTTCAGATCCAACAACTTCAAAAATGTAGATTTCCCAAATACTTTGGAATTTATCGGAGGAACTGCATTTAATGGAAACAGATTAGAAAAAGTATATTTGCCAGATTCTGTAACTGATGTTGAAGGTGGAGCATTCTCGTTGAATCAAATCACTGAAGTTAGAATTTCTCCAAATATGGAAAAAATCGCAGGCGGAACATTCTCCAGAAACATCAAACTTGAAAAACTTGTAATACCAGAAGGTGTTAAAGTTATTGAAGGATCAGCTTTCCAAGGGGCTCCATTAAAACAACTTACTATTTCAAAAACTGTCGAAGAAATCAAGGATAGAGCATTTACAGGACATCAACTTGAAGAATTGACAATTCCTGGAAATGTTAAAAAAATCGAAAGACAAGCTTTCGCTCACAATATTAAATGGAAGAGATTGAAGAAATTAACTCTTGAAGAAGGAATCGAAGAAATCGGAGATTCTGCATTCAGATTTAGTTTGCTTAAAGAAACAAACTTACCAAAGAGTTTGAAGAAGCTTTCAGATGATGCTTTCAAAGATGCAGAATCAACTGATAAAAAACATGTCGTAGTTAATTTGTATACTGAAAATTATGAACATGTGAGATTTAACAATGAAAAATCATTGAAAAATCAAAAAGTTATTTTCAAAGACGAATTTAAACCAGGAACAATTGAAGAAATTCCAGCAGTAAAAGCAGAAGACATCGAAAAAGAAGTTGTAAAACAAGGTGAAAAGATCGATGTAACAGATAACATCAAAAACTTACCTGAAAAAGCAACTGTAAAAGATGTAACGGAACCAAAAATCGATACAAATAAACCTGGTAAATATACAGCAAAAGTTGAAGTGACATTTGCAAATGGATCAAAGAGAATTGTAGAAATTCCGGTAGTTGTTGAAAAGAAAGATACAACGCAACCAGAAAAACCAGTTGAACCAAAAGAACCAGAAGATACAACGCAACCAGAAAAACCGGTTGAACCAAAAGAACCAGAAGATTCAACACAACCAACAACACCAACATATCCATCAAACCCAACAACTACTACTGAAAAACCAACAGCAAAAGACATCAAAGACACGGACACACTAAAAGAAATATTTGACAAAACAAATCCAACAAGAATAGCTGGAAGGAATCGTCAACTAACAGCGGTAGAACTAAGCAAAACACTATTCAAAAAAGCAGACACGGTAATCTTAACATCAAGCAATAAAATGGTAGATTCCCTTGCAGCATCTCCTCGTGGAATAGAAATCAACGCCCCAACATTATTCGTAGAAAAAGATTCAATAATGGACGAAGTTTTACAAGAAATAAAAAGACTCAACCCATCTAAAATAATAATCGCAGGTGGAACAGATTCAATCAGTGACGAAGCGTTGAACAAATTACAACAACTAGGAATCAAACAACAAAGAATAGCAGGAGCTGACAGATTTGAAACAGCAGTAAAACTAGGTGAACAAATCAGAGCAAATTCAACTAACAAAAAAGAAATAATACTTGTAAATGGATTTAATAATATTGACGCATTAACAGCAGGAAGCCTTGCTGGTAAACTAAATATTCCAATATTATTAACACAATCAGACCAATTAAACGAAACAACTAAAAAAGCAATCAAAGAATGGAAAATAGAAAAAGTTACAATAATTGGTGGAAAAACACAAGTATCAGAAATAATAACAGCAAATCTACAAAATAACGGAATAAAAACAAATAGACTAGCAGGAAGAACAAGAGTAGAAACAGCACTTGAAATAGCAAAAACTGTCAATAGCACTCCTGACAAAGTAATATTTGCAAACAAAGACGCATACGCAGATGCGCTACTAGCACCATATCTATCAAAAAAAGAACAAGCACCAATAATGCTAATAGATAAAGACGAAGCATCTGTATCAGTAAAACAATACTTGAGAGATAACGAAATAAAAGAATCCGTTATACTAGGTGGTAAATTAAGTATTGAAGAATACAAATAGTTTGAAAAAAATTAGCAATGTGATTGGATATTTTAGACCAGTCACATTGTTTTTTATTTGAATTACAAAATCAGATTTGTATTGTATAATATAATATAGATTATTATGAAAAAATTTGAGCGTTTTTATGAAATGAGGAGAGATTTATGGCAATTTTAGTTATAGGAAGCGTGAATGTAGACACTACATATAATTTGGAAAATTTCCCAAAACCAGGAGAAACCATTTCGTCACTTTCGAAAAGCAGATCTGTCGGTGGAAAGGGAGCAAACCAAGCGATTGCTTGCCAAAAACTTGGCGGAGATGTGAAGTTTCTTGCGTGCGTGGGAAATGATATGGATGCAGATTTTATTTTCAAAAATATGCGTGAATATGGCGTGGATACATCAAACATCATCAAAAAGGATGTCGATACAGGAACTGCGCTTATAAATGTGGACAAGACTGGTCAAAACCAAATTGTTTTGGATCATGGGGCAAATTATGCAATTTCAATTCAAGATATCGACGACAACATCGAGCTTTTGGATGAATTCGATATTTTGATTTTGCAAATGGAAATCCCACAAGAAGTCAACGAATACGCTATTAAAAAGGCGAAGGAAAAGGGAGTTTTCGTGATATTAAACCCTGCTCCTAGTGAGTTCGAAGTGGAAAACATTTTGGACAAGGTGGACTTGTTCGTGCCTAATGAAAATGAAATTTTGAGATATTCTAGCAAAAAAAACTTGAAAGAAGCAGCGGACGAATTGTTGGAGAAAAACGTGGGAGCTGTGATAATAACCTTAGGAGAAAATGGCTCTGAGTATTTTTCAAAAACAGAACACATAAAACAAGAAGCCATCAAGGCAGATGCGATTGACACAACATCAGCAGGAGATAGCTACATCGGAGCGATGGCAGTCATGCTCGATCAAAAAAAATCCATTAAAGAAGCGATGGAATTTGCCACAAAAGTATCTTCAAAGACAGTAACCAGAAAAGGATCGGGAGAATCCATCCCAACAATAGATGAAATAATGTAGAGCTTTCAGGATTTTTCCTGAAAGTTTTTTATAGAGAAATCAAACCGTTAGTAGGTAAACCATCATACACGAATATCTAGACTCCAAAAATTAACAAATTCTAAGCTCATGAAACTAAAATCGCAAGCACACTTCGTTTACGCGGTGCGATTTCTTAACGTTTCATTTCGCTTGAATTTGGAGTAATTTTTTCCGTATGATATTCTTAGTATGATTGGTTTACTACTGATAATTAGATAAACTATTTTAATATAAATGGTTATCATTTATTGTTTGACTTTAACAAGGTATAATATTAAAATATAAATTATAGTAAAATGTTTTAATTAAAAGGAGTAAACATTTATGAAAAACAAGAAAATTTTAGGATTAATGTTAGCTGGAATGATGCTAGCAAACGTAGTACCACAAGTATCATTAGCATCTAATGATTACAATGTTAAAAGAATACAAGGTGCGCATAGATATGAAACAGCAGCAGGCATTGCAGAATCTGCTTTCACAAAATCTGACAGAGCAGTTTTAGTAAGTGGCAGTAACTTCGCTGACGCACTATCAGCAGGAAATCTTGCAGATCACGCACCTATCTTTTTATTTGAAAAACCAGATATGATGCAAAGAGCAATTAACACAATGCGTTCATTAGATGTAAAAGAAGTAGTAATCATAGGTGGTGAAAAATCTGTACCTAAATCTGTAGAAGAAAAACTTAAAGAGAAAAACTTTAAAGTAATAAGAATCGCAGGAAGAAACAGATACGAAACATCTACTAAACTTGCTAAACAACTAAAAGCTAAAAATAAAGACAATGTTGTTTTGGCTAATGGTGAAAAATTCGCTGACGCATTATCAGCAGCACCTTATGCAGTACAAAAGAAACAAACTTTAGTATTAACTGACGGTAAAACTTTACCTAAAGACGTTAAAGCACAAGACGTAAAAACAATCATTGGTGGAGAAAAATCAGTAAACATCAAAGGTTTAAACAAAGCTCAAAGAATTTCAGGTAAAGATCGTTACGAAACTTCTCTTGAAGTTTTAAAACACATGAACAAAACTCAAAGTGCTGTAATCGCTGACGGTAGAGATTACCCAGACGCACTAGCAGCAGCACCTTATGCAGTTAAGAAAAACACTGGTATCTTATTATCAGATGATACAGCTATCGACAAAATAAAAGAATACGTTGATAGTCAAAATATCTCAGATATAACTCTTATCGGTGGCGAAAAATCAGTAACAAAATATCAAGAACAAAAATTCACAAAAACATCAACTGAACAAAAACCTCAAGAAAAACCTGAAGATAAACCAGAAGACAAACCAGTTGAAAAACCTGAAGAAAAGCCAGTTGAAAAACCAGATGACAAAAAACCTCAAGAAAAACCTCAATATCCAACAAGAGAAGAAAGATTAAAACCACAATCAAGTAAAGACATTGACTTGTCTAACTTCAATATGGATACACCTCTTTCAGAAAAAGAAAAAGAACTTGTAAAACTTATTAATGATTACAGAATCTCTCTAGGAAAGAAACCTCTTAACGTTTCTAAATCATTAACTTACGTTGCAAGAACTCACAACAGAGATCAAGTATTACACTTTGAGAACGACTTAAAAGATGATCAAGGAAGACCAGCAAATATGCACAGTTGGTCAAAATATGGAAACTGGACACCTACAATGTATAATGAACACAGTCGCCATAGAATTATGTGGAACAAACCAGGGGAATTAACGCCATACAAAAGCGAAGGATTTGAAATCTCAGCAGGTCAACAATATTATACTGAAGTTTATCAAATGACGCCAGAAATAGCACTAAATTTATGGAAAAATTCTCCAGATCACAATGAATTTATAATTAAGGACAACGTTCTATATGATGTATATCATGCAGAAAGAGTTATGGGTATCTCAATCCATGACGGATTCGCAAATGTTTGGTTCGGAAATAATCCTACTGACCCAGCAGGATTTCATATAACATATGAAAAATAAAGTTTAAGAGAGGTTCAGAAGAACCTCTCTTTTGTGGTATGACGGGCATGTTCTAATGCTGGGGTGAAAATCCCTACAGAGCGTAGTTACCGACGAATCTAATAGCGACTTGCAAGTTTTAGATGGTGACATCTAGGAGAGAAGAAGCAATAGCGAAATCGTGGCTTGACGAACAGGAACAGAATACAAGGCGTAACAGGTGGGCAAGTTAGCAAGAGATAACAAAGACCCAAAAGACAACCGTAAACCCAAGGCGTAAATTCTGCAAGTAAACGATGAAAGTATTAGAACTTATCCCGCGAGGTCTCACTAGCGAAACAGCAGTAACAACGAATAGTGAGAAGTCAGCAGAAGTCATAGTAGGTGGAAACACCGAAGGACTGAACAATTTAAAAGCACAAGCAAAATGTATGTTGCATAACAAATCTGACAGAGAAAGTAGAAGAAACGTAAATGAAATCAAAATCTCACACCTAAGAAATAAGTTATGCAAGCGGAAAGGAGCAAGTGCACACATGGAAGATAAAATAATAAGTCAAATCCTAAATCCAGAAAACATGCACCAAGCCAAACTAAAAGTCATCTCCAACAAAGGAGCATCAGGAATAGATGGCATAAGTGTAGAAGAAATAGATGAATACATCAAAGACAACTGGACAAGGATAAGACAAGAAATAATCGAAAGACGTTACAAACCACAACCAGTACTTCGAGTAGAAATACCAAAAGCAAATGGAGGAAAAAGAAAACTCGGAATACCAACAGTAATGGACAGAATAATCCAACAAGCAATCGTACAAGTTCTAACACCGATAATAGATAAAAGATTTTCTGAAACAAGCTATGGCTTCAGACCAGGAAGAAACTGTCAAATGGCAATAACAAGAAGCCTAGAATATTTAAATGATGGATTCGAATAGGTAGTAGACATAGACCTAGAGAAATTCTTTGACAAAGTGCCACAAGATAAACTAATGAGCATAGTCCATGAACATATCAAAGCACCAGACACAGAATCACTAATCAGAAAATACCTAAAAGCGGGAATAATGAACAAAGGCATATACGAAAAAAGTGAAATAGGAACCCCTCAAGGGGGCAACCTATCACCACTACTAAGCAACATCATGCTAGACAAACTAGACAAAGAGCTAGAAGCAAGAAAACTTAGATACACAAGATACGCCGACGATTGTTTAATATTTGTAAGAAGTAAAGCAGCAGCAACGAGAGTAATGCACTCCATAACAAGATTCATAGAAAATAAACTTGGATTAAAAGTAAATGCGGAAAAAAGCAAGATAACAAAACCAAGTGGAATAAAATATCTGGGATTTGGATACTGGAAAGACAACAAAGCAAATAAATGGAAAATACGAGTCCACGAAACATCATTTAAAAGATTCAAAGACAAAATAAAGACTCTAACCACAAGAAAACGGTCAGTTTCCTTTGACTACAGAATCAAGAAATTAAATGAAGTAACAAGAGGCTGGATAAATTACTTTAGGATTGCGGATATGAAAAGCAAACTAAAAAGATTTAGCGAGCATCTAAGGACTAGACTCAGAATAATCTGTTGGAAAATGTGGAAAGTACCAAAGAAAAGACAATGGGCGTTAATGAAGATGGGAGTAGGAAAAGACCTGGCAAGACTAACAGCTTATTGTGGAGATAGGTATTATTTTGTAGCAACAAAAACCTGCTTAGTAAGAGCAATTACAAAGGAAAGACTAACCAAAACAGGATTAGTCGACCCATACGATTACTATACAAGCAGGTCATGTGTAAATTAAATTGAACCGCCGTATGCCGAACGGCACGTACGGTGGTGTGAGAGGGCTATTTATTTAGCCCTACTCGATTTATTGAGTGCGTTGTGTCACAATGCCGACTAGGAAATTTTTTAAAATTTTTATTAAACCAAAAAACCATCCAGAATTTTCTGGATGGTTTTTCAATAGCCTTCTAATCGTTCAACGCCAAATCTTGTATGATTTCGTAGTTTTCTTTTAATAATTTGAAATCTGGAATGTAGGATGCGGCGATGATTTCGTCTGGATTGTATTTTTGTTTTATTTCCATGAATTGGTCCTTTACGGAATTCACGTCTCCTTCGATTCGAAGACCTCTTGCTGTTCTTATCATGAATTTTTCGATTGATGTGAGTTCGGGGCTGTTGTTAGGGTCAGCTTTTAGGAATGCATCTCTGTTGTTTCTGTTTTGGATTTGCAAGAAGATTGATATGGCTTGTTGTTTGATGTGTTCTGCGGCGTCTTTCTCGTAAGCTGCGTTGGCAGAAACTCCTAGCATGACGTATGGTTTGTCCAAATATTTTGATGGAGTGAATTCTTCGCGGTAGATTTTGAGTGCGACTTCGACTGTGTTTGGAGAAAAATGTCCTGCGAATGAGTATGGTAGTCCCAATTGTGCTGCAATGTGTGCAGATGTCATGGAACTTCCCAAGATATACACTGGAACGTGTGTGCCAACTCCAGGGTATGGGCGCACTTTGAAATTTTCTGCCTCTTCTTCAAAATAGCTTAAAAGTGTTCTGATGGCTTCTTTGAAGTTATCTTCCTTGTATGTGTCGCGATAAATTAATTTCGCTGTTTCGATGTCTGTTCCAGGAGCTCTTCCAATTCCCAAATCAACTCTTTCGGGATACAATGTTTCGAGCGTTCCATATCTTTCTGCTACTTGAAAAGGTGTGTGGTTTGGAAGCATTACACCGCCTGCTCCGACTTTTATTCTTTGTGTGTTTTCTAAAATATATCCGATAATCAAATCAGTTGCTGAGCATGAGATTGATTTGGAGTTGTGGTGTTCTGCAACCCAATATCTTTCGAATTTTTGTCCGTCAGCCCATTTTGCAAGTTCCAATCCACGATCGATTGATTGTTTTGTTGTTTCATCTACAAATCTTGGTATTAAATTTAATATTGATATTTTCATGAATTATCCCCTTTCTGTTAGTATGAATTTATTATATAAACATGTGATTGTCAAATAAATTTTACACAATACTAACGTGATAGTAAACTATTGTAATAATTCTGAACAAATGGTATAATTAATTCAATAAAAGATTTTGTTTTATTTTTACCCAATTTGGATAAATATATAATAACGATATTAAAAGGAAGTAAGTTATGGATATTAAAAAATACAGGGTAAAGCCTAACAAAAAAGTTGATTTGGAAAAATTTAGCACGAAAAAAGATGATTCTTATTCCAAAAAAAAAGTGAAGGAAGAAATTCTGCCACAAAATTTGGAAAAGATGTTTGAATTTCAAGAAAAATTATACGCAGAAAATAAAAAAGGAATTCTCGTTGTGCTTCAAGCGATGGATGCTGCTGGCAAGGACAGTTTGGTAAAAAAAGTGTTCACGGCGCTTAATCCTGCTGGCTGCAAGGTTACAAGCTTCAAGCAACCTTCAACTGAAGAATTGGATCACGATTATTTGTGGAGAATCACAAAGGCTACTCCAGCGTATGGAGAGGTTGGGATTTTCAACAGATCGCACTATGAGGATGTTCTGGTAACCAGGGTTCACAATTTGGTTAATAAGAAAAACGATGATGATTTTTGGAACAAGAGATTCGAAGATATCAACGCGTTCGAAAAATATTTGGACAATAATGGTATCAAGGTTGTGAAATTTTTCTTGCATGTGTCCAAGGACGAACAAAAAGAGAGACTTTTGGATAGGATTAATTTGGAAGAAAAACATTGGAAGTTCGCAGCAAGTGACATCCTGGAAAGAGAAAACTGGGATGATTATCACAGGGCATACGAGGATATGTTGGAGCATACTTCGACAGATTATGCGCCATGGTATGTGGTTCCTGCGGATAACAAATGGTACACTAGATTGGTTGTGAGTGAGGTTATGTTGGATTTGTTCAAACAATTGGATCCACACACGCCGAAACTTTCCGAGAAGGAAGAATCGCAACTTGAAAAATGGAAGAAAGTTTTGATGGAACAAGACGAGAAAAACGAAAAATAATAGGAGGAGAATATGTCAGACGATAGAGATTACAAAGGCTTTGAAAATGACGACAATGAATACACAAAAGACGGCAATTATTTTAACGAAAAAGAAGAAGTAAAAGGCGGTTACAGCGAAGATAAGGACAGTTATTCTGACAGAAATAGCAATTATTTTGAATCATCAAATGATGACAATTATTCTAGTGCGAAACAAGATCATTACGAAAAAACAGACGACAGTTTTTTCTTTGAGGGGCAAGATGACGAAGAAGAACACATTGAAGACTACACTCAAAGACAAAGTTCGGGCTATGCTGGTTTTTGCCAAAAAGTTTTCTCGTTGCTTCACGGACTTATTGAAAATTTCAATAAAAAGGGTGCATTCGTAATTTTGTTCTTGTTATATGGAGTGTTCACATTTGTGGCATCAATTGTGCAATACAAGCTTCACCCAGAAACTGCACAACAATTGCAACAAATCACAAAATCTGGATTGAGTGTGACAACTTTCACCATAATAATTTCGGCTGTGTCAGTTCTTTTCTATTTTGTAGTGTGCAGAATCATATTCCACTTTACTAAAAAAGACATGTCACCAGTTCCAAATCCTGTTGAAAGGGATACGAGACTTGGAGTGTATGTAGCAGTTGAAGCGTTGATTAATATTTTGATGATGGTGCTTCCAACAACAGTCCTTCCTTCAATTGTAGGTATGATAGTTGGAGTTGTGCTTTATTCATCAGTATTCTACGACAGAATTTCTGACGAAAGAATGCTTGCAGTTGGCGTAAAATCAGCGATCGTAAGCATTGTCGCAGGTCTTGTATTTGGACTTATCATAGCAGTCGGTGCAATAGCAGTCGTAGTATCTGTTATGAAATAATAAAATTTGTAGCTGATCACTTAGCTAGGCTGGGTGGTCAGTTTTTTTTGTTTTTAAATATGTAGCCCGATGTTAAAGAAATTCTTTCCAATTTTTTGGGAATCCCATGAAAGATAGATTGAAGCAATAGTCATACTTTGAAAAAGTATGTTTTATATCTTTTAAAAGCGAGTCCCATTGAGAATTAGAATTAAGCATTCTTTTCATAATAAGAAGTATAGGAAATAACTTGTTTTGTTTATTCTTAAATTTCATGTTTTCTTTGTAAAGTTTTGGATTTTCTTTAAGTGGCATATTATATAATCTTGTAAAATGAGCACAAATATTTCTAACCTCAACTAAACATAGTATCCAGTTTTTTAAGTATTTTGCATCTGTTTTATAATAATTAGCGATGGCTTTTTGATCATCATCTTGTAGTATACTAAACAATGAAGAGAGATTCCCGAAAGACATTAGTTCAACAGATACCCATATTGGAAATTTTCCATTATATTTTTTTATATGATGCTTAACAAAAGGTTTATTTCTTTGTCTTGTTATTTCTTTTTCCAAGCTGTCTTTTATAATTGAGTATATTGTACGACCATTACTATTTGTTTTGTGTATAAAATTTTTCTCATTAAGAAGAGCGTCAGATCCATATTTTAGTGACAAATGGTATGCAATTTGAGTTCTTAGTTCAATTTCAATTTGTTCAATTGTTCGTATTAGATTGTTTTTTAATTGGCTATCAAAACAATATAGCTGAAAAAGATGTTCAATTGTAATATTGTCCCTGTAATGTTCTTTATTATTGGGCTTTTTTAAACCTATACCATATCCAGATAGTCTATAATAATTTACTTTGGCAAGTATTTCTTCAGCAAATTGTTCGTTATCAATTTTTAAGTTATGATCCTTGTTTAATTTATTTATTTGCTCACTATAAGTTAATGCTGGTTTTAACTTCATATCTCTATACTCCTTTGAAATAAAAAAAGCCCTCTCCGTGGTCCGCGTGTAGTTAAACTACATTAAGCGTGGAGAGGTTCTGTTAAGAATATTATATCATTATTCATTAAAAAGTCAACGGATATCAGCGATAGTCTGAGTTTATTAATATGTAAAATTTGCCAAAACAATAGCCCGATGTTATATAATAATATATAAATGAAAACCAAAGGGGAAAATTATGAATTTGACTGATATATTAGATAAAATTGATTATATAGATTACACGAAAAACAACGACGACGAGATTACAAATGTGACAAATGATTCACGAAAAATCGAAAAAGGTGGAGTGTTCGTTGCGATTTCTGGGATGGAATTTGATGGACACCGATTCATTGACAAGGCGATTGCAAACGGCGCAAATACAATTGTGGTTACTGAAGATGTCACAGAAAATGAAGGCATAAACTACATCAAAGTAAAAGATGCAAGGGTTGCTCTCGCACAAATTTCAAATGTGGTGTGCGATTTTCCGTCGAAGAAACTTCGTGTGATTGGAGTCACTGGGACAAATGGCAAGACTACAACATCTTCTATGATTAGTCATATTTTGGAACATTTGAACTCACCATGCACAAACATTGGCACGAATGGAACTTTTATTGCTGGAGAAAAATACGAAACGCCAAACACGACTCCCGAAATTTGCGAAATAAACAAGATATTGAAGCTTTCTGTGGATAAAAAAATCGACAATGCTGTTGTGGAATGTTCCAGTCATGGATTGTATTTGCACAGACTAGACGGGATTGATTTCGATGTGGCAGTGTTTAACAATTTATCGATGGAGCACATGGATTTTCACAAAAATATGGAGAATTATTTCGATGCAAAGATGATTTTGTTTGAAAATGCCAAGAAAAAAATTGCAAATGTCGATGATGAATATGGAAGAAAAGCGAAGGCGAAATTTGAAGACGCATACACATTCTCGCTGGAAAACGAATCAGATTTCAAGGCGGAAAATGTAGAATTAATTGATGGCAAGATGCATTTTGAAATCAAAAACGTGAAATTTGTACTCAACAGATTTGCGCTGTTTGATGTGTACAATGCGGTGGCTGCGATTGCTGCGGTGAATTTATTGGGATATGAACTCAAAGATATCGCCAAATCATTGGAAAGTTTTACAGGAGTTGAGGCGCGATTCGAATTCGTGAAAAATGACATGGGAATAAACATTGTCATCGATTTTGCACACACTCCAAAAGCTTTCGAAAATATCTACAAATCCGTGCCAAACGACAAACGAAAAATCGCAGTTTATGGAATGAGTGGCGACAGAACGAGTGAAATCAGATACGAGGTTGGAAAGATTTCAGCTGAAAACAACGTGTTCTCGGTTGTCACAACAGACGATCCGAAATTCGACACCTACGAAAACATCGCCGATGATATCGTCAGCGGGATTGAGGAAGAAAAAGGTGAATATGTCAGAATCAAAGACAGAAAATCTGCCATCAAACATGCGATAGAAATGGCAAATGAGGGAGATTTTGTGCTACTTTTGGGAAAAGGACAAGAAAACTTCATCAAGCTCAAAGGAAACGAAAAGACACCTTATTCTGAAAAAGAAACAGTCAACGAAGTGTTGGATGAATTGAAGAAATAAATAGGTAGGACATTTACACTTAACAGAGACATATGAAGCAGAAAACCAATTTGCACGAATATCTAGACTACGAAAATAAATAAACTCTAAGCTTGTGAACCTAAAATTGTGAACTCGCTAACGCTCAAACAGCACAATTTTTTAACGGTTCACTTCGCTTGAATTTATTATTATTTTCTCCGTATGATATTCTTAGCAAAACAGGTAATCTGCTTTTTTCATTGCAATTAAAAACCACAAAACTCGTAAACCTTTCATCTGTCTACAAAAATTGAAAAATTCTAATCTCGAAATCCTAAAATTTGAAGCACGCTTCGCTTACGCGGTCAAATTTTGGACGGGTTTCTTCGATTGAATTTAAAACAATTTTTTCCGAATGATTCGCTCTTTTACGATGTTTTTTTGTTTTGAAAAATCTTCCTCATTTTTTCTGCAAAATCATCCATGGGAGAGGGCGAGAGAAGTCATTTATAGAAAAAACCTATAAATAATGATTATCATTTTGTATTATCTAATTTTAAATGATATTATTTGTTACGAGGTGATTAGATGGTTGATTTAAAGAAGGAATTACCAGAGGTTTTTAACGATTTTGCAGATAGTCGTAAAAATGCTTTTTTGAAGGTAAAAGAAATAAAGGATAAGAATATTCCTATTATAGGGATTTTTTGTACGTTTTTTCCACAAGAGTTAGCTGTTGCGGCCGGAGCTACTTGTGTAAGTTTGTGTGCTACAAGTGATGAAACTATTCAAGATGCTGAGAGGGATTTGCCGAAAAACTTGTGCCCACTTATCAAATCTTCTTATGGTTTTGCATTGACTGACAAGTGTCCATTCTTCTATTTTTCTGATTTGGTTGTCGGAGAAACTACTTGCGATGGCAAGAAGAAGATGTACGAATATTTGGGAGAATTCAAGCCGGTTCATGTAATGGAGCTTCCAAATAAGAACACTGAACAAGGTCTTATTTTGTGGAAAGAAGAAATCAGAAAGATGATTAAAACTATCGAAGATTTATTCGGTGTTGAAATCACTGAAGAAAAGTTGAAACATGCAATCGATGTAAAAAACGCTGAGAGATCTGCTGTAAAAGATTTTTATTCTATAATGAAGGCTGATGATTTGCCAATCACAGGTGGAGAATTGTGGCATGTTTTAAATGGTGTGCAATTTGATTTCGACAAGGAACAAATTCCACAAATGCTTGAAGAATTAAAAGCGAAGGTTATGAATGAGCACAAGCACATTAGTGGCAAACCAAGAATTTTGATTACTGGTTGTCCTATCGGAGGTGCGACAGAAAAAGTTATCGAAGCTGTCGAAAACAACGGCGCAGTTGTGGTTAGTTACGAAAACTGTGGTGGTGCAAAGGCTATTGATGAAAATGTCGATGTAGACAATCCGGATATGATTGATGCGATTGCAAGAAAATACATGAACATCGGTTGCGCATGTGTGAGTCCAAACGAAAACAGACTGAAATTGTTGAACAAATTAATCGATGAATATAAGGTTGACGGAGTTATTGACATGCATTTACAAGCTTGCACTCCTTACCAAGTTGAAGGTTTATCAATTAAGAGATTCTGCAACGATAAGAAAAATGTTCCATATATTGCTGTGGAAACTGATTATTCAAAATCGGATATCGGACAATTAAATACAAGAATTGGAGCTTTTATTGAAATGTTATAACATTTTTTTGAAAAATGTGGTATAATAGTTTACAGAAAAGTCCATATAGGTTATACCTAGAAAATAATCGCCATTATTCTGAGCCGGCGGTTATTTTTTTGTTGTAAATTTTGAAATGTTGTAATAATCTGTATGAATATGTATGATACAATATAGTAAGTATTAATTTTGCACATAGGAGAGGAAAAACTTGGCAAAGCAAAAATCACTAAAATTAAACGCAATGCTTAATTTAATCAAAGTTGGGCTGAGCGTTGTCTACCCGTTGATAACTTTTCCTTACGCTACGAGAATTTTGCAAGTAGCAAACATGGGAAAGGTAAGTTACGGAGATTCAATTATTAAAATATTTATGCTGATTGCATCGCTTGGAATTACCAATTACGCAGTCAGAGAGGGTTCCAAATACAGAGAAAACAGAACGAAACTCAACCAATTTTCGAGGGAAGTTTTCTCCATCAACTTGTTATCTACGTTGATTTCTTACATTTGTTTATTGATATTCTGTGTAGTTTCTGTGAAAATGCACGATTATGCAACGCTTGTTTTCATTCAAAGTTTGAGTATAATATTTGCGACACTTGGAGTTGAATGGGTCAATGCAATCCACGAGGATTATTTGTACATTACGATCAGAAGTATCATAATTCAAACTATTGGTGTAATTTTACTATTTTTCGTAGTAAAAACTCAATCAGATTACTTAAAATACGCAGGCCTTACGGTTTTCGTAAATGGTTTGGTGTGCATTTCGAATATGTTACATGTGAGAAGATACGTAAGTTTGAAACCAACACTTAAACTAAATTTGAAAAGGCATTTGAAGCCTATCATGCTATTCTTCTCAAATAGTATCGCAGTTTTGGTGTATGTCAGCGCAGACATGACAATGCTAGGATGGATTTCGGGAGATTTTTACACAGGACTTTATGCAGTAAGCGTTAAGGTGTATTCTGTTGTAAAACAAATGCTCGGTGCAATTTACATGGTTACAATTCCAAGACTATCAAAGGCTGCTACATTGGATGACAAGACAGAATTTAGACATTTGTTGACAGAAATTTCAAGCTTTTTGCTATTATTAATGATACCAATGTGTACAGGACTTGGAGTATTATCCAAAAATATCGTCTATATCTTGTCCGGAGAAAAATTTATTGCAGCTACACTTTCGTTGCAAATTCTAGCAGTGTCAGTGTTTTTCGCAATAACAGGTGGGGTAATCACAACATGCATGAATGTTCCTCTGGGAAAAGAAGCGCTGAACTTGAAAGCGACGACGATATCGGCGTTTGTAAATGTGGGATTAAATCTAATTTTCATACCACTTTGGCAACAAAACGGTGCAGCAGTGACAACGGCGATTTCAGAATTAGTAGTAGTTCTTGTGTGCTTATTTGAATTTAAAGAAGCGAAATTCTACTTTGAAATGGATAAATTATTCTACACAATGAAATACGCAGTAGCAGGTGCTTTGTGGATACTTTTGACAAAATTTGTGGTCACAAAATTTATCACACATTACACAATAAACTTACTTGTAGTATTCTTGATAAGTATTCTAGGCTACACATTGATCTTGTTCTTCGGTAAAAATGAAGTGTTTATCGAAACATTGAAGAAAACACCACTTAAAAAATTAGTAAAATAGATTATAGGAGCATCGAAGGATGCTCTTTTTCTTTGTTTTTGCATAGCAATGAATAAAAGCAGATTACCAGTTTTGCTAAGAATATCATACGGAGAAAATAATTATAAAATCAAGCGAAGTGAACCGTTAAAAAATTGTGCTGTCTGAGCGTTCGCGAGTTCACAATTTTAGGTTCACAAGTGATGATTTTATTTATTTTCGTAGTCTAGATATTCGTGCAAACTGGTTTTCTACTTTAGTAAATCTTGAAACTACCTTCTACAATCAATCACTCATTAGCTCATCAATTCCCTAAAATAATACTAGAAAATTTTCACAATGATGGTATAATTAAATAATTAGATATAGGGAGTGATTTTTTATTTTTTTAGTTACGTTGCAGCAGATTTTGATTATGTTTGTGTTCATGGCGATGGGCTATATTTTTGCAAAAACAGGGTTTTTCAGTAGAGAAACTATCAGAGAAATGACAGGGTTTGTAATGTATGTTGTGGGATCAAGCGTTATTATAAACGCGTTTAATAGACCCGTTACACCTGTGCTTTTGAATAATTTTGCAATGACTGCCTTTGCTGCGGTGGTTTTGATGGGTTCATCTATTTTGATTTCTCATTTTTTGTTCAAATTTGATAGATTTTCGAAGAACGAAAACATAAGTACATACAAATTCGCATCGGTTTACAGCAATTGTGGTTTCATGGGAATTCCTTTGATTGAAGCGTTGCTTGGTGCGGATGGAACTTTTTTCGCAATTCCTTATTTAGCAGTGTTCAATATTTTGTTGTGGAGTCATGGAATTGGTTTGTACGAGATGACTGGAAATGGCAAGATTCAATGGAACAAGGTTGTGAAAAATCCTTGTATTATTTCGTCTGTTTTGGGATTTGTTTTGTTTTTCTTCGGGGTTATTTATAAAATGCCGAATGTTGTGACCAAACCTGTTTATTATTTGGCTAGTATGAATACTCCTCTTAGTATGATAATTATCGGCGCAAATTTCGTGAGTATTACAGAGCCTTTTCACAAAGACAAAATGGCGTGGGAAGTTTCTTTTATCAGAAATATTTTGTTTCCTTTGATTTATATCGCGATTTTGTTCATTATTCCGATGAATACAGATGCAAAGATTGCAACATTGGCGATGGCATCAGCTCCGATTGCAGGAGTGAGTGTGCTTTTCTGTTTGATGTTTAATAAATCTACGGATTTTCCGTCAAGGGCTTTGTGTTTGTCGACGATGTTTTCGGTGGTGACTTTGCCGGTTATAATTTTGATTGGTAGTTTAATCCTTTAAATTGGTATAATTTTTTGAAGTAGATATATATAAGATTGTGAATATATGGTAAAATAAGGTTAACAATACTTTTGTTAACCATTATTTTTTTGTAAAGAGGTGATAATTTGAGCGATTTAATAAAAAAAGAATTGATAAGAATTGAAGATCATGCAAATGATTGGAAGGATGCAATAAGAATTGCAGCAAAAAGTTTGTTGGAGAATGATTACATTAACGAACAATATGTAGAAGACATGATAAAAAGCGTTGAGGCTGCAGGCCCTTACATTGTGCTTGCTCCGAACATTGCAGTTCCTCACGCACGTCCAAACGGTAATGTAAACAAAATGGCGATTGGTTTGACCAAACTCAACGAGCCTGTGAATTTTAGAAATGAAGAAGAAGACGAGGACAACTGGGTAAGAATTTTATTCTGCTTGGCAGCGGTGGATTCTTCATCACACATTGTGGCACTTCAACAATTGGCAGTGCTTTTGGATTCAGATGAAATTACAGATGAGCTTATAAATGCAAAATCTGAAG
Source organism: Finegoldia sp. P1-F-LS (assembly GCF_052932205.1). Lineage (NCBI taxonomy): Bacteria > Bacillati > Bacillota > Tissierellia > Tissierellales > Peptoniphilaceae > Finegoldia > Finegoldia sp. P1-F-LS. Next base: position 133,074 of record NZ_JBRFJH010000002.1, read on the forward strand.
ACGAAATGTTGGATATTATTAACAAAAAATTAGAGGAGGGAAATGATGATTAATATTGTTACTGTATGTGGTAATGGAATTGGAAGTAGTCTTCTTTTGAAAATGAAGGTGGAAGCTATTTGCAAGGAAATGGGAATTGAAGCGAACGTTGAATCTTGTGATTCTAACGCAGCTGTAGGAAAGGGCGCTGACCTTTTCGTAACTGTTAAGGAATTTAAATCGATTTTTGCAGATGATCAAAAAGTAGCCATTGTAAAAAGCTACACTAACAGAAAGAAAATCGAAGAAGATTTGGTTCCAGTATTAGAAGAATTCAAATAAAAATTAAAAAATTTAGGAGGAATTTATGGGATTTTTAAACGTAATAAAGGATATTTTATCTGAACCTGCGTTTTTGATGGGTCTTATCGCGATGGTAGGTCTTATCGCACTTAGAAAACCAGCTCACAAGGTAATGACTGGTACATTAGGTCCGATTTTAGGATATTTAATGTTGGCTGCAGGTGCAAATGTTATCGTAACTAACTTGGATCCATTGAGTCAAATGATTCAACACGGATTCAACATTACTGGTGTTGTTCCTAATAACGAAGCTATCACATCTGTTGCGCAAAAAGTTTTGGGCGTAGAAACAATGTCAATTTTGTTAGTAGGACTTATTTTTAACTTAATAATAGCAAGATTTACAAGATATAAATATATTTTCTTAACTGGTCACCACAGTTTCTTCATGGCATGTCTATTGTCAGCAACTTTAGGTGCAATCGGATTTAAAGGAGTTGCATTGGTAGTAGCTGGTGGATTTATCTTGGGAGCTTGGAGTGCTATCTCTCCAGCAATCGGACAAAAATACACATTGAAAGCTACAGACGGTGACGAAATCGCTATGGGTCATTTTGGTTCATTGGGATATTATTTGTCGGCGTTTATCGGTTCATTAGTTGGAAAAGGTTCCAAATCAACTGAAGACATCGAAATTCCAGAAAAATGGAGTTTCTTGAGAAATACAACAATTTCAACAGCGTTGACAATGATTGTGTTCTATTTGATCGCAAGCATCAAAGCTGGTCCAGATTTCGTTGGCAAACTGGCTAACGGTCAAAACCCATACTTGTTTGCAATTATTTCTGCATTGAACTTCTCAGTTGGTGTAGCAGTAGTATATGCCGGCGTTAGAATGATCTTGGCAGATTTAATTCCTGCATTCGAAGGTATCGCTACGAAATTAATTCCAAACTCTGTTCCTGCAGTTGACTGTGCAGTATTTTTCCCATACGCACCAACAGCAGTTATCTTGGGATTTGCATGTAGTTTTGTCGGTGGATTAATCGGTATGTTTATTTTGGGAGCTGTCGGTGGAGTATTGATTATTCCTGGACTTGTTCCTCACTTCTTCTGTGGTGCAACTGCTGGTATTTACGGTAATGCAACTGGTGGTAGAAGAGGAGCAATGGTTGGTTCATTCATCAACGGATTATTCTTAGCATTCCTACCAGCATTCTTGCTTCCAGTTTTGGGACAATTAGGATTCAACAATACAACATTCGGAGATTTTGACTTCGGAGTTTTGGGAATTTTATTAGGAAAAATCGGAAACGCTATGGGTAGTGTCGGAGTTTATATTATTATCGCTATTTTGGCAGTAGTTTTAATCGCTCCTTCAATTATCACTAAGAAAAACACAGCAATCAACAACGAAGAATAATTTGAACTAGACGAGAAAGAGGTATAAATGAATAAAATTAATACAAAAATTTACTCAGACGGTGCAGTATTAGAAGACATGCTAGAATCATTGGCATCAAAAAAAGTAACAGGATTCACAACTAATCCATCATTAATGAAAAAAGCTGGAATCACTGATTATGTTGAATTTGCCAAGAAAGTTCTAGCTGAAATTACAGAATATCCAGTATCATTTGAAGTATTTTCTGATGATTTGGAAACAATGGAAAAAGAAGCAGACAAAATCTCATCATTGGGAGACAATGTTTATGTTAAAATTCCAGTAACTACAAGCAATGGAACATCAACTGCTCCATTATTGAAAAAACTTAGCTCAAAAGGAATCAAACTTAACGTAACAGCAATCTTCACAGTAGATCAAGTAAAAGAAGTAGTAGACAACTTGACTGACAATGTTCCAAGCATCGTTTCAGTATTTGCTGGAAGAATTGCAGACACAGGCGTTGATCCAATGCCAATCATGAAAGAATCATTGGAAATTTGCAAAACTAAAAAAGGTTGCGAATTGTTGTGGGCATCTCCAAGAGAAGTGTTCAACATTTACCAAGCAAATGAATTGGGAGTAGACATCATTACATGTACTCCTGCAATCATCAAGAAACTTTCATTGATGGGAAAAGATTTGAACGAATATTCACTAGATACAGTGAAGATGTTCTGCAAAGATTCAAAAGAATTAGGATTTTCAATTCTTTAATAAATACAAGAGCTCACAAAAGGCTCGTTGAATTAGAAATTTTAGAAAACTAAATTAGACAGTCTTTAGGTGGCAAGTTAAAAGGCTAAGAGCAGAGATGTTCTTAGCCTTTTTAATTTGATTAATTATATAATCGTTTCATCAACCACCTAAATTCCGATTTGCACTACTTTTCGTATTTCGTGTATTTGTTAAGTTGAATATCAATATCACGACCTGATTGGTCAGTGATTTTAATTTCATAAATCATAGATTATAATCTTTACGGATGTCTTCAAAAACTGCGCTTGCTTCTCTTTTTCTTTTTGCTTTGATATCCGCGTATCCTTTCTCAAGTTCTGCATTCAGTTCTGTTTCTGATAAAGTTGACATGTCTACAGGACGAGAAGATGGAATTTTCACTTCAAAAGGAAGTCCTCTGTGAAGAATTATCTGTTTATAAAACATATTAATAGCACTGGATGCAGGAATACCAAGTGCAGATAAAATACTTTCTGCCTTTTCTTTTACCTCCGGTTCAATACGCGCATAAAGATTTGCTGATTTTGTTGCCATATAAAACACCACCTTTACGATATTTTTATAATCTTATAATATAAAATTGTACGTACAATAGCAATACAAATAATATATATTTCCAGCTTAATCATCTTATTCGCAAGAAATCACAGATCAAGCATTTTGCACGAATATCTAGACTACGCGCAAGATCTCGCATGAATATCTTGGGGAAAATTTAATGATCTCATTCGCTCAGCCTCACTTCGAAAATCTTCTGTGTAGGAAAATGAAGTGAAGATTTTCTTGTTCGAAGCGTCGCTCATAAGAAACATTAAATTTTCTATGGTGATATTCAGCTCGATCGTTTTCTCTTTTTTGGATTAACGAAAACAACGATTAATTCTATGTGAATCCTTCCAACGGAACTAAAAAAATAATGACCACACTAGAGGATAGATTGCTCGGTGTGGTCATTTCCTTTTAACTAGCATTCAAGCTTTATTCGATGTTTAATTCTGACATAAGTCCTTTAGAAGGCATAGATGCGTTTTTAAAGGCATTTCTAATTGTTTTTGCTTCTAATTCGCCTTGTGTAGCAATTTGAGAAATAATTGTCTGGGCATTTGATATCTTTTTAGATGGCACTCTCATTCTTATTGCGGTTCCTTTAAAGTTGGTCTCTCCGTATTTTATTCCATGATTATCAATTAACATATAATTTCCATAACTAATAATACAGAAGCTTCCATTTAGATGCTTACAGATTTCATTGACCATATAAAGGCCGAATCCTGAATTTGCCCATTCATCGCTACTTTTTTGCTTCCTTGACGGTATAAATGCTTCTGAAATACCAGCTTTTAATGCCCATTGAAGAGCTTTCTCATTATCAGTAATATACTCTTCGTGAGCATGATTCTGTGTAATACTATTGTAAATGCCTATACCTTCATCTGCTATTGCAATCTCTGCTAATTCAAAGGATGGCCAATACTGTCCACAAACCCACATATTATTAGTACCGGCATGCTCTGGCGTATTTCGAAGTATCTCCCTGATTAAGTAGGTAAGAAGTTTATGTAGCTCTTTATTACCTCTATCAACAATGTGAGCTAATCTTCCAGCTTCTTTTTCTATCAAATTGCCAACAACCATGTAATTTCCATGTGAGATTTCATCCTGCTGTAATTCGTCAACTTTAATTAGAGTTATAGGAATGTAATTTTTACTACCATTTGCTTCGCCCGGCATTTTTCCTATGTCTACTGACTCAGAAATATATTTAAAAAAGCCCATTGTACCTGCATAACTCTTTTCTTCACAACCATGAATCCTAAATGGTATGTCTGGATATTGCATTCTGTAATTACGTATTGTAGCACCCATAATCAGCATAGGTAGAGGATCAAAATTATGCATTTTAGAAAAATCAAAAACAACTTCATCATTTGGAACTTTTTCGTATATATCGTTAGCAAATTTAAGTGTTCCTACAAGTTCCATATCTGGAACGTATATTCTCATCTATAATACCTCCTTACGCAATCCCAATCCAACCATAACCTTGAACTGCCATGTCCATAAAGTGGTTCATGAGCAGAGAAACCTTCGAATCAAACGCTGCTTTATCATAACTTTCAGGTAGATCATCATTCAATGACAATTCCACCTCATACTTCAGCTTGGCACGTGGCTGTTCGTCTTTATACCAATCCACTACAAGAAGACTGCTACGATTATCTACTAATTTCTTATAAAGATTCTTTGCGGAGAGTTTTACCTTTTTTTCCTCAGCCTGTGTTAATTTTTTTCCGGCAATCAGCAAATCATAAATCTCCAATTCTTCTTCCGTAAGACCCTCAGTGTTTGCACGATTGTCTTCTTGTTTCAGCTCTTCAAGAAGTTTTACAAGTTGATTGTAATAATCCTCGTTTTCAGTACCACCTGCGTTATAGGAATCAATAATGCGTTTGAAACGTTCTGAAAACTTGATTCTTGTACAATTTCTATTTATCATCTGTTCGAGCGCTTGCTCAATATATTCCTTCAAGTCGTTAATCTCAATAGCTTTATACTTAGCAATCTTGATTTCTTTTCTCAATACATCAACATCAACCTTAGAAAGATTAATAGCCTTTGTGCCTTTTATCATGAATTGTGCATTGTTCTCACTGCAAAAATCAAAGAAATCCTGACTTGCAGTAACACTACCATCTAATATCTGATTCATTTTTCGCCTTGCACGAGCTACCTTTTCATCATCTATAGTATGGTAGAAAAGCCCGCGTAGATACACAAGCGGTGCAAACTTATCATTGCTCCAATTCTTCTCAAAGATTTCCGGCTTTGATGCTTCGTGGAGATTTTTCAAAGTGTTAAGAATAACCTTAAATCTCTCTTTGTCATCATCTTTCGCAACGATAGTGTCATATGAACTTCTTAATGCATCTAATTTATCCAGTGTATCAGAGTTAGCAATTATCTTTTCTAAATCAATATCAAGAGACAACAAGAAAGAATCTGCTTCATCGATTGTGCCGTCAATATAACTGATTAATTGATCAATATCTTTTGCAGGGAATTCTGCTCCGTCATCACCAGCGGCATATTCTGTTAATGCCTTCTTCATGTATTTAAAGACATTTACGTAATCCACGATAATTCCCGCAGGTTTTCCAGGATACACTCTGTTGGCACGAGCAATCGCCTGCATCAGCGTGTGGCCTTTCATCGGCTTATCGAGATAAAGTGTCGAAAGATTCTTTACATCAAATCCTGTCAGCCACATCGCACACACGAATACAAGTTGCAGTGAGTCATCAGGATCCTTGAATCTATCCTCAATATCTCTTCCATCTGGCGTGATTTCTTTCATCTTTGTGCGATGCTCAGATATCTTTAATCCTTGCTTAGCAAACTTGGTTTCTTCATCATTTTCCTCTGAAATAATAACAGCCATTTCAACATTATTCATATAAGCAAGAATGCGAGTGAGCTGATCACGTTTTTCCTTTGTAGAAGCGGTGTTACGCTCTTTCAAGATTTTTTGCTTTTCTATTGCCCAGTAATGCTGAACCTTGTCATACATTTTGACAGCAGTATACTTGTCGACAGATACAACCATGCCTTTACCAAGGAATCCTCGTCTTGGGAAGTGGTAGGCAATATCCTGTGCAATCTTTTCTAATCGATCATCTCTCTTGATAACTTCAAGTATACGTGATGATGCATTCTCCAAGAGAAGAGTTTCATCTTCGTTAAGATTTTCTTCCTCGATAATGTCCACGACGTCATCGTCAAGAAAATCATTCTCGAGACCAACTTCCGGAACTCGTCTAGAATAGAACAAAGGCACTGTAGATCCGTCTTCAACAGACTGCGCAAAATTATACTCTGATACATAATCTCCAAACCACTGATTTGTAAGACGCTTTGTACCTAGAAGTGGTGTTCCTGTGAATGCGACAAAGTTAGCATTAGGAAGTGCAGTTCTCATGTTTTCTGCCAAATCCTTATACTGTGTTCTGTGTGCTTCATCAACAAGGACAATAATATCGTCACGAGTAGAAAGCACCGGATATTTCTTTGTCTTATCGTATCTGAATTTCTGAATTAAAGTGAAAATAAAAGCCTTATTAGTAGTCAAGAAATCTCTTAACTGCTTGCTGTCCTTTGGTTGGCATTCTTCTTTAGATCCAATAACTTCTGTACGCACAAAATTCTTATGAAGCTGTGCATCCAAATCATCACGGTCTGTAATAACAAGAAACGAGAAATTACCTTGAATCTTACGCTTCACTTTACGTGTAAACATAACCATAGAATAAGATTTGCCCGAACCCTGTGTATGCCAGAAGACACCGAGTTTACCGTTCAATTCTTTTCTATTTTTCACTGATTCCATCAAATTATTTACACCTAAATACTGGTGATTTTTTGCGATAATCTTTATTCTCTGATTTTCAAATAGAATGAAATTTTCCATGTAGTCAATCAGTCTATCTATGTTTAAAAGACCATCAACAAAATATCTGACAGAACTATCCTTGACATTATCTGCAGAAAGAATTGCTTCTCTATTCAGTTTTTCCTTTTCGCTATCAATCCTGAGCCATTCAAAAAAGAAATCATAGCTTGCATTAAAAGCACCAAGCTTTGTCTCCAAACCATTTGAAAGCACGCAAATCTGATTGAACGCAAAGAGATTAGGAATATCTCGCAAATAATCTTTCAGATTTTTGTTGTAGGCTTCCTCAACCTTAACAATGCTATTTTTCAGTTCGATAAACACAAGGGGCATACCATTGATGAAAATAAGGATATCCGGTCTTCTGTAGTAGACCTTACCTTGTATCCACATCTGAGATACCGCCGTGAAAGTATTGTTCTCAGGATGCTCAAAGTCTATTAATTTTACAAAATCAAAATCTTCTTTTCCGTTTCTGCGAACAGTGATTTTTATATTATTACGGATTTGTCTGTATAATTTGTAATTTGTATCTACGATGTCAGTCCCAGTGTAATCTTGCCTTAACGTCTTTACAATTTCCTCGATTTTATCCTCTTCGATAGCTGGATTGATACGCTTGAGAGAAGACAACATAACATCGGGAAGAACACATTCTTTCTTGGAATTTCTTCCTGTCCCGTCATTCAAATCATCACGCTTATTTGGATCAGAATCGCAAATGAGGATGTCGTATTTAAATGGTTCAGCTTTTAATTTTGAAAGTATAGCCTGTTCAATATCGTCTTCTGATATGAAGTTACGCATATTAACACCTCCTTAAACTTCTAATTTTCCGCTCATTAGACGGGGTAAAAGCAAATCTCGTTGCTTAATGAGCAGTTGATTTTCGTTCCAAAGTTTTTCCTTTTCTTCTATCATCGGTTTAACGATATCTGAAAATGACTTTTGTATATGATACTGTGGAACAAATATTTTCATAGCTATAAATCGCCCCCGGTGCCTTTTGTATTCTTCAGTAGAAATAAGCTTATGAACTGCATAATATAAATAATAATTATCAAATTTATTTTCATTCGATGTTATAAAAGGAACAACATTTTCTCCAAGAGAAAAATCTCTAATCATTAAAACAAATTTACACGAATGGTCACCAAATAAGATAATAGGGTTTTCTATACTTGCATAATGAGATGGCTCATTATTATGAAAGCCAAGAAAATCAGATGAAGACTGATCTATCACAATCACAGATCCCTCATTATCCAAATCCTTCTGTTTATACAATTGATTAAAAGGGAGTCTGTTTACACATTTTTTTACCTTTTCAACATCCCAACCCTTAGGGATACCATTCTCAAACTCCACATCCTCATATCCTGGAAAGCGAAATCTTACAAACCACTCCTTATAGAGATTTTCAGCCATTTGTTCTAAAAGTTTGATTCGCTTGTTGTTGTTTTCTATTGCATGGTCAAAAGTAGAAATGATTTCAGCAATTTTAAATTGGTATTCCGATGAAGGTAACTGAATTTTTTGCTTCTTTAGCATTGTGACAGAAAGTCCTGGCTGAGCAGCCTGCCCGGATAAACGGTTTAAATTTAAACTTGTTAGTGCATAGTTTAAAAAACGTGTATCATGTTCTTTTTTGCAGACACCAACGATAGCATGATCAGTCATATATCCCATACCTGAAAAATAATGAACATTACCACATTTAGCTCCTTGTCGACCTATAATTACACATTCACCGCTAAAATTGCTTTCGAAAGTGTATCCTCTTATTCCATTTCCACCATATACAGGATAAACTCCAGAGTCGAATATGTATTCACTTGTTATATTCTTACCACTACTGAATCTAGTGAATAAATCTCCTAATCTATATGTATATAGGTTCATCTCACTCACCCAACAATTCTTTCAAATTATTTGCTATAAGTTGTTCAAGTGCCTTTGCCTCAGCACTTAATGCAGTGAACTCAGCATTTAGGGAATACATTTCTTCTTTGAATTCTTCCTGTGTTAAGCCATCGTCTTCAATAACCACACCAACATATCGGCCTGCATTAAGAGAGTAGTCTTGGTCAATGATTCCGTCTTCACCATCCATAGGTGCGGCTTTGCAAAGACCGATAACATCAGCGTATTCGCCATTCGGGAATCTTTCTGTTAGCCAATCAATCTGTGACTGCCAATATGATTTTGTAAGAATTTCTTTGTCATCAGAAGATTCCGGTGCATTGGCAAGCTCTGCTTTATACTCATCAATCAAATCTACAAGTGCCTGTGTATCGCCATGATAAAGCTTTGTGATAACACCAAGGTTTTTAATCTGTTCATCTGAGAATTTTCTATGGGCACGGTCGACCTGGGTAAATACATTTCTTGCATCGATAAATAAGATTTCATTTTTCTTGTCAGTATTTGGCTTTTGCTTGTCGAAGAACCAAAGTGTTGCAGGAAGTGTCACTGATGAGAACATATTAGATGGAAGTGTCACCATTTGTGAGATGATGCCTTCTTCAATCATTTTCTTCCTAATATCGTATTCTGACCCCGATGCATCAGATGCGGAATTTGCCATGACAAGTGCTGCTTTACCTTTTTCGTTTAAGGCGGTCGCAAAGTAGCCTATCCACAAATAGTTTGCGTTAGGTACGGTTTCTTTCTTATCAGATTTTTTCTTTTTTGATTTGCTTTTGTTTCTTGGCACTCCATATGTATTGAAACGATTATCATCAGAAACCTTCTCAACTACAACTTCATCTACGTTGAACGGAGGATTTGCCATTACGTAATCAAATTGTCCGTACGCATTATATGGGTCTGAATAAAATGAGTTCGCTTCTGTGATATCGCCACGTACATTATTAAGAAGCAGATTCATTTTTGCTAGTTTTACTGTATCTGGTTCTTTCTCAACACCATAACAGCGAAACTTCATCTGTTCACTTTCGCTTGCGTTGTGGTTGTGCATGTACCTTGCAGCCTGTACAAACATGCCCCCTGAACCGCATGCAGGATCCAAAAACTTCTTTTCACCCGGTTGTGGATTTAAAACTTCTACCATATATCGAACAACAGTTGCAGGCGTATAGAATGTTCCACCATCCTTACCTTCTGCAAGGGCAAAGTTACCTAAGAAATATTCGTAGATTTCACCGAAAATATCGATTGTACTGTTTTCTGGAATATCTTTGAAAATACGTACAATGTTAGATAGAAGCTCTGGTTCTTCTTCCGGAACTAACTGAGCGTATACTTCTTTTGGAAGTACTCCATCCATTTTAGGATTTTCATCTTCAATGGCTTCCATTGCTTTCTTTACGAGGGTAGCCTTGTTTGCATCGTCCGGTGCATCATTGATGAAGTCATAATAAGCACACTCTGGAAGATAGAAGCCACATTTCTCAATGGAAATTTCTTTGATGGATTTTTCCATGCGTCCGCCTTTAAGGCGATTGTATTCTGCTTCGATTTCTTCCTTATGTTGTTTATATAAAATATCTGCATATCTAAGGAATATAAGTCCCAAGATAGGCTGTCCATATTTATTTGCAGCTAAATGAGCACTTGCACGCAAAACATCGGCAGAGTGCCATAAGGTGTCTTTTAATTCTTTCAATTCTTTATCTGTCATAGCGTATTGCTCCTTTATTTTTCTGTTTTGTAATCAAGCCAAGCTTGCTCTATTGTTTCATATGGAAGGTTATGTTCTAAGCAAAACGCATTAATGCTTTTCATTGCTTTCAAGTTTGGCTTTGCACGTCCTGATTCCCAGCGATTTACTGTGGAAAAAGCCACACCGATTTTATCAGCAAAATCCTGCTGCGTGAGGAATGAACGTTGTCTAATTCTTTTTATTTCTTCAGGGAAATTCATATGCATCTCCTTTTCATTTATTATTCATAAATATAGCGTTATTATACTAAATAAATATGAATTTTTCTAGTACCTAGTCATCCAAGACATTTTTCTTGAGGGATTTTTATTTATTACTAAAATTTTATCTCACAAATCCCATTAGTAAGTAAGAAAGGATAAATCAAAAAAATTCAAAATAATTTTACAAATTTCACCTAAAATTATATGTACTGTAATTTATTGAAAAATTTTATAAGTAATTTCCTTTAAATGTTGATGTTTTTGTTGTAAATGATATGTTTTAATGTTAAAATAAAAGGTAGTATTTATATATATTAAAGTAAGGAGATTTATATGGGAGTATTTGAATCTATTTTTGGCTCAGCTAATAAAAAAGAGCTAAAGAAAATAGAACCAATTATTAAAAAAATTGAATCATATGATAAGTCTATGCAACAATTATCAGATGATGAATTAAAGCATAAAACTGTTGAATTCAAGGAAAGATTAAAAAATGGAGAAACTTTGGACGATATTTTACCAGAAGCATTTGCTGTAGTTAGAGAAGCCAGCTACAGAGTTTTGGGTATGAAACAATATCGTGTGCAATTAATCGGTGGTATTGTTTTGCACCAAGGTAGAATTGCAGAAATGAAAACTGGTGAAGGTAAGACTTTGGTTGCAACTTTACCTGCATATTTGAATGCGCTTAGTGGTAAGGGCGTTCACGTGGTTACTGTCAATGATTATCTTGCAAAGAGAGATAAGGAATGGATGGGAAAGGTTCACGAATTTTTGGGATTAACTGTAGGCGTTATCGTTTATGGTTTGGACAATGATGAAAGACGTGAAAACTACGCTTGTGATATTACTTACGGTACTAATAACCAATACGGTTTCGATTATTTGCGTGACAACATGGTTATTTACAAAAAAGACAAGGTTCAAAGAGGCCTTAACTTTGCAATCGTGGACGAAGTTGACTCTATCTTAATAGATGAAGCTAGAACTCCACTTATTATTTCTGGTCAAGGCGACGAATCTACAGATATGTACATGAGAGCAAATATGTTTGCTAATGGTTTGACTGGACGTATTATGGATCCAGAAGAAGACAAGCCAGATATTTTCGATCGTGAATTCAAGGATGAAACTGTTGATTTCTTAGTTGACGAAAAGAGAAAAACTGCCAGTCTTACAGAAGTTGGTACTAGAAAAGCTGAAGAATATTTCGGCGTAGAAAACTTGTCTGATCCTAACAACATGGAATTAGCTCATCACATCAACCAAGCTTTGAAGGCTAACAATACGATGAAACGTGATATTGATTACGTAGTAAAAGACGATGAAATTCTTATCGTTGATGAATTTACTGGTCGTATCATGGAAGGTAGAAGATATTCTGACGGTCTTCACCAAGCTATCGAAGCAAAAGAAGGTGTTGAAGTTAAGAGCGAATCCAAAACTTTGGCAACAGTTACATTCCAAAATTACTTTAGAATGTACAACAAATTAAGCGGTATGACTGGTACTGCCAAGACTGAAGAAGCAGAATTCAACGAAATCTACAAGATGGACGTTGTTGAAATTCCTACTAACAAACCAGTAGCCAGAGTTGACGAACAAGACAGAGTTTACATCAACGAAAATGCAAAATTCAACGCAATCGTTGAAGAAATAAAAGAAATTCACAAGACTGGTCAACCAATTCTAGTTGGTACAATTTCAATTGAAGTTTCAGAAAGATTGTCCAACTTGCTGAAGAAAAATGGAATCAAACACGACGTATTGAACGCTAAGCAACACGAACGTGAAGCAGAAATCGTAGCACAAGCAGGTATGTTTGACAAGGTTACTATCGCGACAAACATGGCCGGCCGTGGTACCGACATTCTTTTAGGCGGTAACCCAGATTTCATGGCAAAACACGACATGAAAAAACAAGGTTACGGAGATTATGTAATCGAAAGTTTGGATTCATTCTTACCAAGTACAGATGAAGAATTAGTTGCAGCAAGAAATGTTTACAACGAATTGCACAAAAAATACAAGAAAATGACTGACGAAAACAAGAAAAAAGTTCTTGAAGTCGGCGGATTATATATTATCGGTACGGAACGTCACGAATCACGTCGTATCGACAACCAATTGCGTGGTCGTTCTGGTCGTCAAGGTGACCCTGGTAGATCAAGATTTTTCGTATCATTAGGAGACAACTTAATGAGATTGTTCGGTGGAGAAACTATCCAAAAATACGCTGAATCTGGCAAGTTCCCAGAAGACGAACCAATGGAATTCAGAACAATTACTAAAGCAATCGAAAGAGCACAAACAAAAGTTGAATCCAATAACTTTGGTATCAGAAAGAACGTATTGAAATACGACGACGTTATGAATGCACAACGTAAAGTAATTTATACTGAAAGAGATAAAGTACTTGACGGTGAAGACATGCACGAATCTATCGTTGCTATGATTAAGGACATCATTTCAAATGCTATCGACACATATTGCCAAGATCCTAAATCAGAAAATTGGGAAATGGAAGCATTGATGACTTACCTTAACACATTCATTCCAGAAGGAACTTTGGATCTTACAAGACTCAACAGCTACAACAAGAAAACTTTCACAGATTATGTAATTCAAAAAGCGTTGGAAGTTTACAATGCAAAAGAAGAAGCCATCGGCAAAGAAAAATTCAGAGAAATCGAACGTGTAATTCTTCTTATGGTTGTAGATAGAAAATGGATGGATCACATTGATGCGATGGATCAATTGCGTCAAGGTATTGGCCTAAGAGCATTCGGTCAACAAGACCCAGTAAGAGCTTACAACAACGAAGGTTTCGAAATGTTTGAAGATATGAACCACTCTATCAAAGAAGACACAGTTAGAGGAATGTTCAACGTTCAACCAGTTGAAGAAATCGAAAGAAAACAAGTAGCTCACGAAACATCAGCAACAGGTGGAGAAGAAGAAATTAACAAACCAGTAGTTAAAGGTAAGAAAATCGGTAGAAACGATCCATGTCCATGCGGAAGTGGTAAGAAATACAAAAACTGCTGTGGTAAAAACAGATAAAAACAAATAGTGGAAAAGCCCTAGGCGAAATGTTTGGTTTTGATTATTGAACATCAAACATTTATAGCTAAGGATATCATACGGAAAAAATTGCGTTAATTTCAAATTGAAGAACACCGTTAAAAAATCGGACTGCCCGAGCGTAAGCGAGGCTTGCGATTTTAGGTGTTCGAAATTACGAAATTACCAATTTTTGTAGTCAGATATCCGTGCTATAAAGTTTGGTGTCATTTATGAAACTTTGCACACAAGCCCACTATTACAAAAACAAATACAAACACAAAGGAGGAGAAATCCTCCTTTTTTGTTCAAAAAATATATGCAATTGGAGGATAAAAATGGACGTATTTTTAATTAACGAAAAAATAGAAAATTTATCTCAAAATCTAAAAGAAATAAAGGAGTCTCTTTGACTTAGACAATTTAAGAAAAAAATTAGATGAATTGCAACAAGAAACATTGAAGGCGGGATTTTGGGACGACAGCGACAAGGCACAAGAAATATTTGACGAATTAAATTCCGTAAAAGACGATGTCGAAAATTACGACGAAATTGAAGAAAAAATCGAAGAAGTCAAAATGATGCTCGAAATCAGCAAGGAAGACAACACCGAAGAATACGAGAAAGAAATCTCCAAGACGCTCAAAAATTTGGAGAAAAATGTCGACGAATTCAAAATTAAAACACTCTTGGTGGGAGAATACGACAGAAATAATGCGATAATGTCCATTCATGCAGGTGCAGGTGGGACCGAAGCGCAAGATTGGGCGGAAATGTTACTGAGAATGTACACGAGGTGGATTGCAGACAAGAAATATTCCTACAAAATCACCGACTACAACCAAGACACAGAAGGTGGCATCAAATCCGTATCGTTAATTGTTCAAGGAATCAACGCGTATGGATTTTTGAAAAGCGAAAAAGGAGTCCACAGACTTGTCAGAATTTCTCCGTTTGACCAACAAAAACGCCGCCACACATCATTTGCATCGGTGGACGTATTCCCAGAAATCAAGGACAATCACGACATTCAAATCGACGACAAAGATTTGAAAATCGACACATACAGAGCATCGGGAGCTGGTGGACAACACGTAAACATGACAGACTCCGCAGTTAGAATCACGCACATTCCAACTGGAGTTACAGTACAATGTCAAACAGAAAGATCGCAAATCGCGAACAGAAAATATGCCATGGATATGCTTATCGCCAAGCTTATCATGATAAAAGAAGAAGAAAAGCGTGAAAAAATCGAAGACATCCAAGGAAAATACAACCAAATAGCGTGGGGCTCACAAATCAGATCCTACGTCTTCCAACCATACACACTGGTAAAAGATCACAGAACAAACTGCGAAAGCTCACAAGTGCAAGATGTGTTGGATGGCGATTTGGATAAATTTATAAATGCGTATTTGAGCCACAATTAAAATCAAAATTTTTTGTGAGTTTTATTAATTTATTGGGTATATAAAACTTGAGGTGTAATTAAATGAAAAATGTAGTATTAGAAAATTTCCGAGAATTGTCAAATGTTCCTCGTTGTTCATTTGACCAAAAAAGAATTAACGAATACTTAGTAAATAAAGCAAAAGAATTGGGGCTTGAATACGATGTTGACGACGAATTAAACATCGTAATCAGAAAGCCTGCAACTGAAGATAAAAAAGGTCATCCTGGAGTTATTTTGCAAGGTCACATGGACATGGTTTGCGAAAAAGAAGATGACAGCGATCACGATTTCACGAAAGATCCGATCGAATTTATTATAGAAAATGGCAAATTAACTGCCAACAAGACAACACTTGGAGCTGACAATGGAATTGCCGTTGCGATGGGAATTGCTATTTTACAAGACGAAAATTTGTCACATCCAGATTTGGAATTGATGATAACGACAAACGAAGAGGTTGGACTTATCGGTGCGAATGCCGTAAGTGAAGATTTCCTAAAAGGCAAATACCTCATCAACGTTGACAGTGAAGAAGAAGGAATCATGACTTGTGGTTGCGCTGGTGGAATTACTTTGAATTCTGAATTTGCAATCAAACGTGAAGAATTTGGGGAATATTTCTACAAAATCGCAATCAATGGTTTCAGAGGTGGCCACAGTGGTCAAGATATTGACAAAAATCACCTTAACGCCATCGAATCCACAGTTCAAATTCTAAAGGAATTGTCAACTCGTCACAATTTGAGAATTGTATCATTAAATGGTGGAACAAAACACAATGCAATTCCAAGAAATTGTGAGCTTATCATTGCAAGTGAAGACGAAATCAAAGACAACGAAATCAACATTGATGGTTTCAAACAAGTCGAAGTAAAAATGGAGTTTATTTTTGAACAAGTAGATTCACAAATTCCAATGGACGAACAATCTACTGAACACATTTTGAATTTCCTTACAACAATTCCAAACGGCGTTGTGGACATGGTAAAAGGAAACGACAATTTGGTAGAAACATCGCTTAACCAATCAATCGCAACAACAACTGATGACAAATTCGTGTTTATGGTATCAATCAGATCCTCAGTTTTGGATAAAATAAAAGAAGTTGAAGATTTGATTACAAATACAACAAAATCAAACAGTGGAATAGTTAAATCTGAAGGATTCTACGAACCTTGGGAATACCGTGAAGATAGCGAACTAAGAGACAAATGTTTGAAAGTTTACAAGGAAGTCACAGGAAAAGATATGCAAGTGAATGTAATTCACGCAGGACTTGAATGTGCAGTATTTTCAAAGAAATATCCGGACATGGACATGATTTCCATCGGCCCTGATATGAGTGGAGTTCACACACCAAAAGAAACTTTGGATTTGGAATCCACAGATAGAGTGTATGAATTCTTGAAGAAATTAGTAGAATCATTATAATGGAGGATAAAAATGAGTGACGAAAGAAATTTAGAAAACGAAGAAATGTATGAAGAAGAAGAGTTAGATACAATCGTACTAACATTAGAAGATGGCGGAGAAATCGAATGCGGAATTCTTGGAGTATTCGAAGTTGAAGGATACGACAGTGATTATATCGCACTTGTATCTGAAGATGACAACGAAATTATGATTTACAATTACGAAGAAATCAACGAAGAAGAAGCTAACTTGGATGTTATCGAAGACGATGCTGAATACGAAAAAGCAAAAGAAACATTCGAATCTCTTTTCGTAGATTTTGACGGAGAAGATGAAGAATAATTTCAAGGCTGTTATGATTGATCTGGACGGAACTCTTCTGACAGATGATAAAAAAATTACTGATTTCAGTAATCAAATTTTAAAAAAACTTTATGACAATGGCATAAAGATTATTATTGCAACAGGAAGAGGTCTATCCAGAGCTAAGCAATTAACCGAAAAATTAGATTTTGACAAAATAATCCTTGCAAATAATGGAGCTATTATTCATAGTAGCTCCAACATTGCAACGGATGAGGATTTGATGTTGGAATCTAGTGTGGTGGATGAGCTTAGCACTTTATCAAAAAAGTATGGGATTAGACCGTATTTTTTTGTGGAAAACAAATGCGCACTTCTCATCCAAGATGAAGAAGACAAGAATCGTTTTGTAGATAGCGTGGGAGATATCGGTGAGATAATGACAGTTTCTGAGAGAAATTTGCCGATAGATGACTGCGTGAGTATGATTATGATTGCTGGAAAAGAGCGTATTTACGATATAGTAGACTGCATCAAGACCAATCCAAATGTGACATACCACATTCACACGAAATATTTTCCGAAAAATATCAGAATGCTAGAAGTGCAAAACGTGAACACTGACAAATACAAAAGGGCAATTCACGTGCTTGAACATTTTGGAATAAAAAGTGACGAGGTGGTTGCAATTGGCGATGCGCACAACGATTTGGAAATGGTTGTGAACAGTGGGCTTGGAGTTGCAATGAAAAACTCCGACGATATTTTAAAACAAAATGCAGACATCATAACACAATACACAAACGAACAAGACGGACTGGCGAAATTTTTAGAAGAACTATTTGAGTTGAGGGATTATGAATAATTTAAAAGAATTTTTGAACGAAGAATATTATGACAAATACAAGGGCAAAAACTTGGTAGTGTACATCTATCCAAAAGACAACACAAGTGGCTGTACAATTGAGGCTGACGGATTTTCCGAAGTTTACGACGAATTTCAAAAGCTTAACACAGAAGTTGTAGGAATTAGCAAGGACTCTGAAAAAACACACGAAAATTTCAGAAAAAAACAAGGACTAAAACAAGAATTGATATCCGATCCAGAAAGAATATTCTTGAACAATTTTGGCTGCGTGTACAAGGGCAAAATGTACGGCAAAGAAGTTACAAAAACAGAAAGAAGCACATTTGTATTTGACAAGGATATGAATTTGGTCAAAGAATTCAGAAAAGTAAAACCAGACGAGAACCCACAAGAAGTGTTGGATTTCGTACGAGAAAATCTAAATGACTGATAGATATAATATTTACAGCAAATATCTAAAAGAACATTACGGAGAAAAAGTCTACAAACTTCCAATAAAACTGGATTTAACTTGTCCCAACAGAGACGGAAGGTTGGGGCGTGGTGGTTGCATATATTGTCATGAAGAAGGTGGCAGCTTCGAAAACAAAGAAAAACACCTTTCGATTCGCGAACAATTGGAAAAAGACAAACAAACCATCGAAAACAAATACAACGCCCACAAATTTATATCGTATTTTCAAAATTATTCCAACACATATATGCCGCTTGAATTGTTTCGAAAATACGTCAACGAAGCGGTGGTGGAAAATGTCGTTGCAATCAGCGTATCCACAAGACCGGATTGCATTGCAATTGAACATTTGGAAATATTGAAACAACTTCAACAAGAAAAACACGTCGACATCATCATAGAGCTTGGACTTCAAACATCCAATAACAAAACTTTGAAGATAATCAACAGACAACACACAGTTGCAGATTTCGTTCGTGCTTGTTTGATGATAAAAAAATACGGATTTAGAATTTGCACGCATGTAATACTCGCACTTCCATGGGATGACATGGACGATGTCAGAGAAACTGCGAAGCTTTTATCGGTATTAAGAGTTGACGAATGCAAAATCCATTCACTATACATTCCCAAACACACTATACTTGCTAAATGGTATAAAGAAGGAAAAGTACAGCTCAAATCATTGGACGAATATGTAAATGAAGTTTGCGAATTCTTGAAATATTTGGATAAGGATATCCTGATTCAGCGATTAGTCGGCAGAATGCCCGAAGAAGATTCTGTGTTTTGCAACTGGAATACAAGTCACTGGAAGATACAAGATATGATAACTGAGAAAATGGAACGTGAAAATATTTTCCAAGGTGATAATTTTGACGAAAAAATGGGTATAATAATATAAAGTAAATTAAACTTTTTAAAATGGTTTAAGAAAGGATGATAATAATGGTTAAATTTGTAGTAGGTCCTAAAGGCAGTGGAAAAACAAAATGGTTGATCGACAAGGCCAACGACGAAAAGAAAAACAATAACGGTAACATAATATTTATAGACTCTGATGACAAGCACATCTTTACACTTGATCACTCAGTAAGACTTATAGATGCATCGACATTCCACATCTCAAGTCCAGAAAGTTTGTATGGATTTTTGGCAGGAATAATGTCAAGAGATTTCGATATCGAAACAATTTACGTAGACGGAATTTATTCAATCGTTGACATGACAGAACAACAATTAGAAGAATTCCTAGAAAACTTGGAAGTTTTATCAAAAGAAGCTAACGTTAAGTTCTTCATTGGAATGAACAAAGAAAAATCAAGCTTACCAGCAAAATACCACGAAGACACAGTGGAATTGCACGCATAATACACACACAGTAGACCCTTTGATAGGGTCTATTTTTTTGAGAAAAATTGAATGCAAAAACAGTTTCAGTTCACAGTAAAATCAGAAAACTGTTTTGCACGAACATCTGGCTTGTGAAAATAAAAAAATCCTCACGCTCATGCCCCTAAAATCTCAAGTGCGTCTGCGACTGGCACGAGTGAGATTTTTGACGGGTCATTTCGCTTGGATTTTTGGTTATTTTCTCCAGACGATATTCTTAGCAAAAGCAGTAATCTGATTTTGTATATCTACAAAACTATCACAGGAATTGCTACACAAACATACGGAATAAAAGTCGTAACACGCATCGTCTGGCTTACGTAAATTGGTGAATTCTAATCTCGAAATTCTAAAATCTCAAACTCGTGCTACGCACTCAAACAATGAGATTTTTTAACGAATTTCTTCGATTGAATTTGACACAATTTACTCCAGATGACTCGCTTAGTTACGATCTTTTATTAGAGTGCTAGTATTGGTTTTTAAAAAAGAACAAAAATCTGATTTTGTTTAACAGTAGAGAAAAAATCGAAAAAATTGTTGAAATATTAAGAATATATTGTATTACCTAAAATCATATAGTATAATAAAAATATCAATATAAATAGTTATACGCAAACTACTTTTGACAAACCAAAATTTGTATACATATTAACAAAAAATTCAAATTTTTTGTGTTTTTAACGAGGAGTATTTCGGTAGGAATATTTCTTGTTGGGCTAATACGAGTAGATTGTGTAAATGGAATGGCAAGAAATTGCTTGGAAACGGATTTGAAATGTATTTGAAAAGTTGAAGGGAGGCGACAAATTCCACCCGATAAGGGAAGTTTCCATTGTCAGATTAATATGAAATTTAACAAAAAATTATTGGTAGCGGTGCTTGCAGGAACTTTAGTTCTTGGTAGTGGAGTTAGCACTTATGCTACAGCGGACAATACAAATCATGCGAAAATGCTACAAGAAAAAGTTTCTGTTGAAGTTTTAAATGAAATATTGAATAATGTTGATAAAATTATAGAAAAATTAGAAAAAGATCCTGAATTATTAAAATTAGAAAAAGATTCTGAGTTAAAAGAACAAGGAAAAATTTCTGAAGTAGAAAAGTTAAAGATAGAAGTAATAAAAGAAAGAGCGGTTTTTGATAAACCAGCAGTTTTAAATACTGAATATGCAATAGGAATGTTGAGACGTTTTGATGAAGCAATTGAAAAAATCAAACAATTAAAGCCTCAATCTGATTTTGATACTAAAGAAAAAGCAGAAGAAGCAGCCAAGAAAGACTTGGAAACAGAATTAGTTAAGAATGCATTTGACGTGGAAGAAAAAGATGGCAAATGGCACTACACATTAAAATTCAAGGAAATCAAACCAGAAAAATCAACTAGTTCAGATAAAAAAGAAAAAACAGAAGAAAAGACTGCCGAAGAAAAGAAACAAGCAGAAAAAGAAAAGAAAGTAGATGGATTGAAAAATTCGGCAGAAAAACAAAAAGAAGAAGAAAAGAAGAAAGCTGAAGAAGAGGCGAAGAAAAAAGCCGAAGAAGAAAAGAAAAAAGCTGAAGAAGAAGCAAAGAAAAAGGCTGAAGAAGAAGAAAAGAAAAAAGCTGAAGAAGAAGCAAAGAAAAAGGCTGAGGAAGAAAAGAAAGCTGAAGAAATGAAAGCTGAAGCTAAGAAGAAAGCCGAAGAATTCAAGAAAAATGCAGAAAAGAAGAAAGTAACTCTTGTTAGAAAATCAGAAAAAGTAGATAAAACTTCTTCAGACAACAAAGTTAGTAGACCAGTAAAAACTACTACAGATAAGAAAAAACTACCAAAAGCTGGTATTGAAACAGAAGTATTAACACTACAGGCAGCATCATTAGCAGGCGTTATTGGTGTGTATACTTCAATTAAAAAACGTAAATAAAATTCTAATTTAAAAATAGAAATGGGGTCTTGCGATCCCATTTTTTATTTGGAAAGCACATTGCAGCGATTGTTTCAAATTCAGACAAATCAGAAAACTGATTTGCACGAATATCTGGCTTACGAAAATAAAAAAATCCTCACGCTCGTGACCCTAAAATCTCAAGTGCGTCTGCGACTGGCACGAGTGAGATTTTTGACGGGTCACTTCGCTTGGATTTTTGGTTATTTTCTCCAGATGATATTCTTAGCAAAAGCAGTAATCTGATTTTGTATATCTACAATGATATCGAGGAAATTGCTACACAAGGGTAATCAAAGTTGCACCACGTATAGTCAGACGTAGGAAAACTTGTCGCAACACAAACATACGGAATAAAAGTCGTAACACGCAGAATCTCACTTACGTAAATTGGCAAATTCTAATCTCGAAATTCTAAAATCTCAAACTCGTGCTACGCACTCAGACAATGAGATTTTATAACGAATTTCTTCGGTTGAATTTGACACAATTTTCTCCAGATGACTAGCTTAGTTGCGAGTTTTTATTAAAATGCTAAGTGTGTTTCTGGGAAAAGCAGTAATCTGATTGTTTCACTGACAAGGGATATACAACTCATCATCTACTACAAAATGAGTATATTTTCACAAAATGCTTGACAAAAAATAGCGGGGCGGGGTAGAATGAAATCGTAATCATAAATATTCAGGAGGAGACGATGATGATTGAGTTAATCATTAAATACTTGATAATAATTGTACTTGTTTTTTGTCATGAAATGGGACATATTTTAATGTGTATTATTTTCTTTAAATGTAAAGATTGGAAAATAGATATGGGACTTGGTAAGGTTTTATTTGAAACTAAAAGACTTATTATAAGACCTATAATTGTTGTTGGTAAAATACTCCCACAGTTAGATGGAGAATATTATAATAGCAAGAGCAAATTACAAAAAATAATGATTCCATTAGGTGGACCATTATTTAATTTAATAGTACTGATTGTTACAATTCCATTATTAATAAGTGAAGGGAAAATGATAGCTGGATATTCACATCTTTTTCAAGAATCAGTAAAGTTTTTGTTGCGATTTAATATGGCACAACTTTTCTGGACTTTGTTGCCAATTTATTATAAAAGAGATGTTCCTAGCGACGGAAGAAGAATAATTGAAATAATTAAAGACTGATTTGTTTTTTATTTTACATAATCGAGGTTAAAATGCTTAACTTATTAATGAAAATCGTAATATTTTATTTTGTTTACCAAGTCTCACAAATTCTGCATGAGATAGGACATGCTGTTGCTTATAGAGTAGTATACAAATCAAAAAAATGGAGAATCGAAACAGGAAGAGGCAAGGAGATATTCAAATCTAAAAGAATTAAAATATGTTTATCACTAGCTGACGGAGTATGTTACTTTGATGATGATTATGAAGATTGGTATTACAAGAAAAATTTGATCGTGTTTTTAGCGGGACCACTTGTTAACATCATTTTGTTTATATGCATGATTCCTTTTATCTACGATATCAATCATTCCGCTGATGTAGGTAGTTTTTACCGAAATATAGTATTTATTACATTTTATGTTAATCTCTGGAAGGCTTTTTTTAGCTTATTACCAAAAGAATACGAAGGTGCTCGAGCAAAACAATCTGACGGACTTCAATGCCTAAATGCAATAAAAGGAATGAAAAAAACAACGAAAATCTAATACTATTAAACACACAAAATCCCTTGCCACATGACAAGGGATTATTATAATTTATATCATACTTACGAGACTCACAAATCACGATACAGACTTTACGGTATTATCATTTCTTAGCATAATTGCGCTCAACAATAGTGATGCGGCTATAAACACGAAAATATATTTGTAATTGAACGATGAAATATACGAGTTTGCCAACAAGAATACGACTTCGAAGACATCAGCGAAGAAGCTAAATGCTGATAGCATGGTTGCTCTGTGATGATTGAAGCCTATCGTGTCTATATAATTGTTTTGGATTTTTTCAATAAATATCCCCAAGACAGACAAGATTGTTGGAAGAATAATCATCAACAACACTACGGGCTTTCCCGATATCACACATAATCCAGCAAAGAATAATGATGCAATAACTGAAAATAATCGAACTTTGTTCCATGCTTTTTGTTCTCCTAGATACTTTATGATAAATGTTTGTGAGAGTTGAAGTCCCGAGTAAGCTAGGATGAGTGGCGACACTATGTTTTCCGAATATCCATTGTCAATTATAACTTTTACATAGAAGAAGTTGATCAACAAAAATGACAAATTAAACAACGACACGATTAACACGATTACTCTGAAAATTTTATCGTG
Source organism: Finegoldia sp. P1-F-LS (assembly GCF_052932205.1). NCBI lineage: Bacteria > Bacillati > Bacillota > Tissierellia > Tissierellales > Peptoniphilaceae > Finegoldia > Finegoldia sp. P1-F-LS. The sequence continues at coordinate 157,088 of NZ_JBRFJH010000002.1, forward strand.
TACCAATAGTTTCAATGTTTTTGACAAATCAAATTGTTCCTCATTATCACTCGAGCTGTCGGTATCTGGAATAAAAATAGAAATCACAGTTGCGATAACATTTGCAATTATGGTAACCCAAATCAAAGCGTTAATGTTCCATCTTGAATTAATAAAAGGAAACATTACGGTTGATACGATAAAGGCGATCGTTCCCCAATTATAGAACTTCGAAATATTATTACTGTAATTATCGTCGCCGAAAAGCTTGTATATGTAGGCGCTTATTGTTCCGGAATTCAATGCAAAAGCAATTCCTTCAAGCAAGGCCTCCACCGCAAAAAGCATAAAATTATTGGATATCAGTAAAATTATCCTTGCAGATAGCATAGTAAACTGTGCGAGAACTATTGACTTTTTTAGCCCGATTTTATCAGTCAACACACCCAAAGGAAATTCACAAACCATGCAAGTAACAGACAGTATCGCTTGTAACACGAAAAATTGCGACAAGCTAATTCCTTTATTCGTCCTCACCAACAACGCAACAGGCGCATAAAATATTAAATTGGAAAATAAATTCATTGCGTATATTTTTCTTGAAGTTTTCATACATACATTATAACCCTTTTTCAATAAAATATACTTTATCACACACAAAAATCCCTTGCCACGTGACAAGGGATTGCGATTATAATGTAGTTCTATCGTTATCTGAGTTCATCAACAATTGATAAACTTGAATTTCTCCGATTAACTTCAATTCTTCAAAGCCACGGCGGCGAAGTTCGTCACGATCGTGTTCGTTTTCGTAATTTGCATTTGTTTTGAAATAATTTTCCAAAATTTCAGAAACTTTTTCCTTATTATTTGCGTTTTTAAGTACTTCTTCTCTAATATACATAACTACCTCCTACAATTGTTGCTATCTTACATATAATTATACCCCAAAAACACATAAATCTACCTTATAATATTAATTCCATCTTCCACGACGTATTTCAAACCACAACCACTCAACAAACCATTCATCCACGCACCTCGGAATTCATCGTAAATTTCAGAAGATTCTCCATACATGTAATACTGTTCGTGCACATCAATTCTCTTAATCCAACGGAACTCTCCATCATTTGATTCCACCGGCAAATTCGCCATATCACAAGGCATACCGTCCAAGAATTTATCGGACATAAATTGAAACGCATCGGAAGCATCGCCCGAGAAATCCTCCTTCGCACCAAAATCATAGGAGATTTTAAGAGCATCTTCAAGCTTTCCCTCACGTTTAAGTTCACTCAAAACCCTCGCCAAATTATCCTCCACAATTGATACTCTCACTTGTAACCATCCGTGAATATTATCCGTGTCAATCAAATCCTCCAACGCTCCACGTTCAATATTTTTCAAATCAACATTTTCATCCAACAACTCACTCATCTTGCGTGTAATCTCATCAACGTAATTTATCTTATCGAACATTATATAATGAATTTTTCCTAAAAATCTCGACATATTATACCTCCATTTGTTTGATTATATTATACTAATTTAAAATGCAGATTTCTGTAACCATTGTTACGTGATATAATATGTATATATTTTAATGAGGGGGACATGGTGAATATTCTAGAGTTGATGAATAAGAGGCATTCTGTTAGAAAATACATTGATGAAGAGATTGATTCTTCTGTGAAGAAGATTATCGAAGAGAAGGTTGATGAGGTTAACCGTGAATCGAATTTGAATATAAAGGCTGTGTTTGATGACAAGGAAGGGTTCAATTCTAAGCTTGCAAAGTATGGTAAGTTTGAGAATGTGAATAATTTCCTGATTATGAAGGGTGTCGGCAATGATTTGAGCGAGGCTTGTGGATATTACGGCGAGAAACTTGTGATGGAGCTTATGAATTTGGGTTTGGGTTCGTGCTGGGTTGCTCTTACATATAATAAGAAGAATATTAAAAAATACATAGAACCAAACGAAAATTTGGTGATTGTGATTGCGTTCGGTATTCCTGCAAATTGGGGTTACAGTCGCAAGAGCAAACTTCCTAAACAAGTGTCAAATGTGAATGGAGACTCGCCACAATGGTTCAAGGACGGTGTGGATAGTGCGCTTAATGCTCCGACTGCGATTAATCAACAAAAATTTATGCTGACTTTGGTTGATGATAAGGTGAAGGCGAAGGCGAGGTTTGCTCCGTCAGCGAAGGTAGATTTGGGAATTGTAAAATATCATTTCGAAATCGGATCGGGCAAGGATCATTCGATTTGGTTGTAAAATTTAATTGAAAAATAAAATTTTTCAATTAAGGTCAGAACAAAATCTAAAAGTCAAAAAATAAATTTGAAAGTCAAAGAAATTTCAAAGATTGAAAATACTATTGATTATGCACTCGTAAGGGTGTATAATATTATTAAGGTCAAAGAAAGTCAAAAACAAATTACGGGAGGTTTTTTATGGAATATAAAGATTATTATAAAGTTTTGGGGGTGGATAAAAAGGCGAGCTCCCAAGAAATTAAAAAAGCATACCGCAAACTCGCCAAGAAATATCACCCTGATTTAAATAAAGGCGATGAGAAATCACAAGAAAAATTTAAGGAAATCAACGAGGCTTACGAGGTTTTGGGTAACGAGGATAAGCGTAAAAAATACGATATGTTTGGCTCGAATTATAATTTCCAAGGCGGACAAAACTTCGATCCGAATGCGTACGATTTTGGAGGCTTCGGTGGATTCGGTGGTTTCGGCAAGAATTCTGGCTCGTACACTTACACGACTGGTGGAAGTGGCGGAGGATTCTCGGACTTTTTCAACGCGTTTTTCTCGGGTGGACAAAATAGCGGCGGAGGTTTCTCCGATATTTTCGGCGGATTCAAAGGTGCTGGAAGAAAATCACAACCAAGGCAAAGATACGACACGGACATTTCTGTTTCCCTATCAGATATCTACAATGGTGTAGAAAAAAGATTGGGACTAATGATTGGAGATAAAAGTGTCAATTTGAATTTGAAAATTCCAAAAGGAATTTTGCCGGGCAAGAAGATTAAGGTCAAGGGCGAAAAGTTCGGCGTTGACGGGGACATTTACGTGAAGATTAACTTGGTTGATGTGTACAACAAGCTTGAAGATCACAATATTATCAAGAAAGTTGAACTTAAACCATGGGAAGCTTATTTTGGAAAATCAATTAATGTTGAAACGATTAGTGGCGAAAGAATCAAGGTTAAGATTCCGAAAAATATCAAGGCTAATCAAAGAATTAGGATTAAAGATAAGGGATTCGTGGATATGAAAGGTGTCAAAGGTGATTTGTATCTTGAAATTTCCATCGTAAATCCTACAAAATTAAATGAAGAACAAGAAAAATTATATAAACAATTATACGAATTATCTGAATAATGTTAGGGGGTAAGGTTTATGGATTTAAATAAATTCACACAAAAATCTGTTCAAGCAATTCAAGATGCGCAAAATACTGCGATAAAATTGGGCAATCCAGAAGTTACGGATGTTCATTTAAGCTTTGCGTTGTTGTCTGATTCAGATTCAATAGTTGCAAAGACTATTCAAAAAATCGGCGCTGATTACAAGAAAATCGTGAGCGCTTTTAATCAAAAAATAGATTCTCTTCCAAAAAACGACAGTCAATCTAGTGTGTACCCAAGCACTGCTTTCCAAAGAATTTTGTTGAAGGCAGAAGACGAAGCAAAGTCAATGGGAGACAGTTTCATTTCAGTGGAACACATTTTTATGAGTATTTTGGGAGAAAAAAACACTGTTAGTGCTGTGTTGTTGAAAGATTTTAATGTCAATAAGCAAAACTTCGCATCTAATTTGAAAGATTTGAGAGGAAATCAAAAGGTAGATTCTGACAATCCAGAAGATACAACTGATGTGTTGACAAAATACGGTCGTAATTTGACTGATTTGGCAAAAGAAGGCAAGCTTGATCCAGTTATCGGTCGTGACGATGAAATCAGACACAGCGTTAGGATTTTGAGTCGTAGGACGAAGAACAATCCTGTGTTGATTGGTCAACCTGGTGTTGGTAAGACTGCGATTGTGGAAGGTTTGGCGCTTAGAATTGTCAACGACGATGTTCCAGAAACTTTGAGAAACAAATCTATTTTTGCATTGGACATGGGAAGTTTGATTGCCGGTGCGAAATTCAGAGGAGAGTTCGAAGAAAGATTGAAGGCTGTGTTGAAAGAAGTTGCAGATTCTGATGGCAAAATCATTATGTTTATCGACGAGATTCACACTTTGGTTGGAGCTGGAAAATCAGAAGGCGCAATGGATGCAGCAAACTTGTTGAAGCCAATGCTTGCACGTGGTGAAATAAGAACAATCGGCGCTACAACTTTGGATGAATATAGAAAATACATCGAAACAGATGGCGCATTGGAAAGAAGATTCCAAAAAGTTTTGGTTGAAGAACCTTCAGTTGAAGACACTATTTCGATATTGCGTGGTATCAAGGACAAATACGAGATTTATCACGGAATCAAAATCACTGACAACGCTGTAATCGCTGCGGCAACTTTGTCGGACAGATATATTACTGACAGATTTTTGCCAGATAAGGCGATTGATTTGATGGATGAAGCGAGTGCGATGGTTAGAACTGAGATAGATTCTATGCCTGAAAGCATCGACGAAACTAAGAGAAAAATATTGCAACTTGAAATCGAACGTGCTGCTTTGAACAAAGAAGACGATGAGATGAGCAAGATTAGACTCGAAAATTTGGAAAAAGAATTGCAAGATACTAAAAACGAGTTTGATGCTATGTATATGGAATGGACTCAACAAAAATCCAAGGTCGACGAAATCAAGGACACAAAATCTGAAATCGAAGCCGTAAAACACGAAATGGAAGAAGCTCAAAGAAAATACGATTTTGAAAAATTATCTGAATTGAAATACGGAAAATTGGTCGAACTTGAAAACAAGCTCGAAGAATTGAACAAGAAAATGGACGAAGATGACAGTTCAATTATAAAAGAAAGCGTAACTGAAGATGAAATCGCAGAAGTTGTCAGCAAGTGGACATCAATTCCTGTGACAAAATTAGTGGAAACAGAACGTGACAAGATTTTGAACATGGACAAGTTGTTGCACAAGAGAGTTGTGGGACAAGATGAAGCTGTAACTGCTGTGACTGATGCAATCATCAGAGCTAGAAGCGGTTTGAAGTCTCTTAACAGACCAATCGGTTCGTTTATATTCCTTGGACCAACTGGTGTTGGTAAGACAGAACTTGCAAAAGCTTTGACTGAAAATATGTTTGATGACGAAAAGAATTTGATTCGTATCGATATGTCAGAATATATGGAAAAACACGCAGTAAGTAGACTTGTCGGAGCTCCTCCAGGATATGTCGGATATGATGAAGGTGGTCAACTAACTGAAGCTGTCAGAAGAAAACCATACTCAGTGATTTTGTTCGACGAAATCGAAAAAGCACATCCAGATGTGTTCAACATATTGTTGCAAGTTTTGGATGACGGACGTTTGACAGACAACAAAGGTAGAACTGTCGATTTCAAAAACACAATCATCATCATGACAAGTAACATTGGCTCGATGGATTTGATTGAAGGAATCGACGACAACGGAAATATTTCTGATGAAAGCAGAAATTCTGTAATGGACGAATTGAAATCACGATTCAAACCAGAATTTTTGAACAGAATTGACGATATCGTAATGTTCAAACCGTTGACAAAAGATGACATCTACAAGATTATTGAAAAACAAGTTTCATTGTTGCAAAAACAATTGGAAGACAGACAAATCACTATCGAAATCGACGAATCTGCAGAAGATTTGATTATCGACAAAGCATACGATGTGTTGTACGGTGCAAGACCAGTTAAGAGATTTATCGAATCCAACGTTGAAACAAAACTTGGACGTGAATTGATAAAAGGAACTGTAACTGACAAAGACACTGTCGTTATCACAAATGTAGATGGTGAATTGGGAATTAAAAAGAAATAGATTTTAGAGAATAGGTAAGATCACAGGTCTTGCCTATTTTTTTATTGTGGTTAGCTGTCCAAGGATACGAATAAAAGTCGTAACACGCATCGTCTGGACTATGGCAAAATCAAGACAGTTTCGGTTCAGAAGTAAATCAGAAAACTGATTTGCACGAATATCTGTCTTCGGAAATTTGTGATTTCTAAATCTCAAAATCCTGAAATTTGAAGCTCGTGCTACGCACTCAAGCGGTCAAATTTCTGACGGATTTTTTCGATTTGAAATCATTTAAATTTCCTACGAATGATATTCTTAGCAAATACAGTAATCTGATTTTGTATATCTACAGGGATAAAAAGAGTAATATAAAAAATATCAAAAAAAATAGGCAAGTTTTATAACGAGGGAGAAGGAGATGAAATAAATTCTGTGTCGCGTAAAAAGTGGATTACCGATTTTGCTAAGAATATCATCTGGAGAAAATAACTAAAAATCCAAGCGAAGTGACCCGTAGAAAATCTCACTCGTGCCAGCCGAAGGCGCACTTGAGATTTTAGGGTCACGAGCGTGAAGATTTTTTTATTTTCGCAAGTCAGATATTCGTGCAAATCGGTTTTCCACTTTTTGTAAGCATTTACGAAATCTCAATCTTGCAACTTTGAACCCACCACACGCCCCCTTATAGCAAAAATCAACATTTCTTGTTACAATATTAATAGAGACAAATGATTTATGGCGTAAAATTTTAACACGAGGAGCGACAATGAAGATTAGAAAAGCGGTTATTCCTGCGGCGGGTTTTGGTACGAGGATGCTTCCTGCATCGAAATCTGTTCCGAAGGAGATGCTTCCAATCTACGACAAACCAACTTTGCATCATATTGTAAAGGAGGTTGTGGATTCTGGCATTACGGATATTTTGATTATTATAAGCAAGGATAAGGGATCTATCGAGGATTATTTTGATGTGAATTTCGAATTGGAATACGAATTGAACAAGAAGTCTTCGGAGATATCAGGAGAAATTCACGAGCTTTCGAAGATGGCGAACATCTACACGATTAGGCAGAAGAAGAAAAACGGGCTTGGCGATGCGATAAAATACGCAGAAAGTTTTGTTGGTGATGAGCCTTTTGCGATTTTGTTGGGAGATGATATTATTTACAATACTTCTGATGAACTTCCTTGCATCAAACAAATGGCTGATATTTACGAGAGGGAAGAATCTCCGGTTTTGGGTGTGCAAGAAGTTTCGTGGGAAGATGTAGACAAGTACGGGATTGTGAATGGTGTGAAAACTTCGGATAGGATTACTGAGGTTGAGTCGTTGGTTGAAAAACCAAGCCGTGAAGAGGCTACAACTAACTTGGCAATTCTTGGAAGATACATTGTAACGCCAGATATTTTTCCAATTCTTCACGAAACGAAACCCGGAAAGAACAATGAAATTCAATTGACTGATGCTTTAAATAAACTTGCAGAAAAACGCAAGATGATTGCGTATGATTTTATTGGAAAGAGATACGATGTCGGTAACAAGCTTGGGTTTGTGAAGGCTACGGTTGATTTTGCACTACATGATGAGAAAATAAAGGACGAATTGTTGGAATTTTTACGAGAAAAATAATTATTAGCTATTGGCACAAGTTGTCAGTAGCTTTTTTTATTGGAAAACAATTTGTTGTGATAAAATAAGACAGAGGTGTGTTATGAATATTGCAATCGTAGATGACGAAGAAAATATAAGAAATTTGTATAAGAAATATTGCGAAGAATGGGCGGATATCAACAAAATCGATTTGAAGACTGAACTTTTTTCATCGGGGGAAAATTTCATATTCAATTACGATGAAAAAGATTTGATAGATATTTTGTTGTTGGATGTTGAGATGAAAAAAATTAATGGCGTGGAATTATCCAAGAGAATTCGTGAGAAAAATTCCGATATTCAGATAATTTTCATCAGCGGTTATCCAGAATATATCGGATACGGATATGATGTCAATGCGTTGAATTTCTTGATTAAGCCTATAAAAAAGGAGAAACTTTTCGAGCTTTTGGACAAGGCGACTAATCAAATGAACAACAAGGAAAAGTTCATTATCGTAAAAGACGACGGGATTAATACGAAGATTTTGTTGAAGGATATCTTCAGTTGTATTTCGGACAAAAATTACGTGGATATTTTCGCACAAAATAAAAGTTACAGAATTAGGATGACGTTGACGCAATTATTGGATATGTTGGATGATAGATTTTTCAAGGTGAGTCGTTCGGAAATTATTAATATTGAAAAAATCGCAGAAACAAAGAAGGATTATGTTTTGTTGGAAGATGATAGCAAATTTTTGTTGTCAAATGCAAAGTTCAACGAGCTTAACAGAAAAATTATTGAGTTTTATTAGGTGAGATATGAGATTTTTGAGTAAAATTAGGATTTTGTTTTCTAAAAAAGATATTTTTGAATATCAACAGCAACTGTTGAACACTCATTATCAAGAAGTGGAGAATATGTACCGTGATATCAGAAAATTTCGCCACAATTACAGAAATCACTTGCAAACTTTGCGTTCTTTTGTGGCTGAAAATGATATGGAATCTATCAAGAACTACTTGGATAATTTGGATGAGAATTTGCATTCTATCGCACCTGTGATTAGGACTGGAAATAGGATGGCGGATGCTATTTTGAATTCCAAGATAACTATGGCGACTAATGAAAACATAAAATGCATCGCAGACTGTAAGATTTCGAATATTTTGGATATAAAAGATATCGATTTGGCGACGATTATCGGGAATTTGTTCGACAATGCGATTGAATCGGTGAGAAATTTGCCAGAAGAGGATAGATTTATCAGGATTTATATGGATATGAAGGGCAATAAATTGTACATTTCATTTACTAACAAGACAAGTAGCAAAAAACAGGAGAAGTTTGGCAGAATTTTCAAGTCGACAAAGGGCGAAAACAGAGGTCTAGGACTTATCAGTATCGACGAAATCGTTGACAAATACGATGGTTACATCAACAGAAATTCAGAGGACAATGCTTTTACGACGGAGATTTTGATATAGTCATCCCTGTTTTTGATATGCTTATCCCTAAAACGTAAATACGATAGTATTTCGGTTAATATATTATTGGGAGGTAGTTATGAAGAAAAAATATTCTACAAATGATAATATTAAATTTATGCTCAATCTTGCTTGGAACAACCAAAAAAGTTTGATTTTCATTCTGATAATTATGGCTATCACGACTGCTGGAATTGATATTTTACAGTTGTACTTTACTCCACAAATTATCAAAATGGTTGAAAACTCACAAGATTTCACAACAATTATGCTTACAGTTGTCGTGTTTGCGGTTTTGATTTTCGTCTGTTCAGCGACAAAAGAGTCGTTGGATTTGAGAATATTGTCCAAGAAAATCTACATAAGAAGTATTTTGATGAATCAATGTATAGAAAAATTCTTGTCGATGGATTATGAGATGACTTTGGACAAAAATGTGTTGGATATATCAGAAAAGGCGAACACAAATCTAAAAGGAAATGATGTAGCGACGGAAAATATCTGGCTTACGATGAAAGACGTTTTGTATTTATTAATCAGCACAAGTGTGTATTTGATTTTACTTGCAAGGCTTCCTATTTTCATAATTTTGGTGTCGATTATCGCTAGTTTGATTAGTTTTCTGTATTCAAAAAAATTTAAACAATGGAAGTACGATAATAGGAAAACTCAGGCTAAATTTGAGAAGGAATTCAACTACATTTATTCAGTGAGCAGTCAAGAATACGCAAAAGATATCAGAATGTTTGGCCTAGGAAATTGGCTGGACGATATATACGACAGCGTTTTTGTGTTGTACGATGATTTCTTGAACAAAATGGGCAACAAAATGTTGATAGCAGATTTCTTGGATTGCGTGTTCAACCTTTTGAGAAATTCCGTTACATATTATTATTTGATAAATTTTGCAGTGAATGGCAAAATCGATGCCAGTATGTTTTTGTTGGCTTTTTCCGCACAAACAAAATTCGGCTATGATGTTCAAAGATTGTTCAATTTTCTCAGTGTGCTTTTTATGGAAGCGAAGGACATCGCAACTGTAAGAGAGTTTGTGGATTTGGAAGAAAAGTTCAAAAAAGACGGAGGAATCGAATTAAATCCTGATGATGATATTACGATAAAATTCGAAAATGTGGGATATAAATATCCAGGTAGTGACGAATATGTATTGAAGAATGTGAACTTCCAAGTCAACCCACAAGAAAAGGTCGCTGTTGTTGGACTCAATGGATCGGGGAAAACTACGTTGATTAAACTTTTGATAGGATTTTTGGATCCAACAGAGGGTCGTGTGCTTGTCAATGGAATTGATTTGAGAGAACTCAACAGAAGAAAATATTACGAGATTTTCTCTGCGGTGTTCCAAGATTATTCGATATTGCCAGAAACTATTTACATGAATGTAACTCAATCAAAATCTACAGATGATGTGGAAGGCGTGGAAGAAGTGTTGAAATTAGCAGGTCTTTACGACAAGGTTAAGGAATTTCCAAATGGTGTATTCAACACGATTGAAAAATATATCTACCAAGATTCACCGGTTTTATCGGGTGGAGAAACTCAAAAACTACTTCTTGCGAGAGCTTTGTACAAGAATTCGAAGTTTTTGATATTAGATGAGCCAACAGCAGCGCTTGACCCATTGGCAGAAAGGGACTTGTACAACAAATACAATGAACTAACGAAAAACCACACATCGATTTTTATTTCTCATAGAATGGCTTCGACGAGATTTTGCGATTACATTTTGTTGATTGGAAATAACGGGATTGAAGAACGTGGAACTCACGAAGAATTGATGGAAAAAGGTGGAACGTACAAGTATTTGTTCGACACTCAAGCGAAATATTACAGGGAGGACTACAATGCAAAAGAATCTTAAACTATTCAAAGATACTTGGAGTGTTTTGTGGAAAAATTACAAAAAACTAATCATCAACTACACTCTTAACTGTTTATTCTCAGCAGTTTTCCCGTTAATTAGTATTTACGCATCTGCTAGAATGATAGATGGAATTGTCAACAAGATGCCTGTGCGATTTGTAGGTAAATGGGCAGTAATTGCTTTGTTGTCAGTGTTTTTCATTCAAATTATTATCGCCTTGACGAATAAAATCCAAAACACATACAATGACAAGAAATACGAGATATTTTTTCATATTTTATCCGAAAAATACAATGAATTGGATTACAAACAATCCCAAGATACAGAAATTATTGGAGAAAAATCGAATATAGAACAAAACATAAACTTCGGTGAATTCGGAATTATAAGAGTTCTTTACGCATACGATATGATATTGGAGTCTTTATTGGCGATGATAGGTAGTTTGGTGTTGTCGTATCAATTTCTCATTACAAGCTGGAACGCACCAGAAAGTTTTTCGTTTCTAAATAGCGTCTGGATAAATGTTTTGTTGATTGTAGTGGTTGTATTTTTATCGTGGATTTCACAGAAAATTAACGCAAAACAATTTGAAATTTGGCATAAAATAAATGAAGAAGGAAAATTTGGAAATCGAGTGTTCTCATTTTATTGTTCTAGGATGAGAGATCAATATAGAATGCTTGATACTAGAATGTATCGTCAATATAATATTGCATCTAATATGCTTAATGAATGTGGGGTTTTCAATCCTGGTGGAGTTTTTGACAGAATTATGTCGACAGAAGGTGTCACATACAAAATACTCAGCGAATTTTTCTCGAAATTACAAGTTTTGTTGATTTATCTTGTTGTAGTATCCAAATCATTACTTGGTGCTATTTCAATAGGAATGCTCAGCCAATATTTGGGAAGTTTGATAAATTTTACGAGCAATTTGTCGAAATTCTTGGAAGGCGTTGCATTGTACAAAGGTAACACTCCGTACGCAGAACTTACGATGGATTATTTGCACAAAAAATCGGAGTTTTACAATGGAAGTTTGACTACGGAAAAAAGATCCGACAAAAAATACGAAGTCGAATTCAAAAATGTCAGCTTCAAATATCCTGGAACTGACAATTGGGTATTGAAAAATATCAATTTGAAATTCGACCTTGGGAAAAAATTGGCGATTGTAGGGCAAAACGGTTGTGGCAAGACTACTTTTGTGAAGTTGTTGATTAGATTTTACGATGTCACTGAAGGGGAAATCTTGTTGAATGGAATTAACATCAAAAAATACAGATACGATGAGTATTTGAAAATATTCTCAGTTGTGTTCCAAGATTTTAATTTGTTCGCATATCCATTGGCACAAAATATCGCTTCAGGAATGGATTACGACGAAGAAAAAGTAGTTCAATCGCTCAAAGATGTTGGAATGTACGACGATGTTCAAAAATGGGACAAGAAAATAGACACTTATCTCTACAAAGATATTGACGAAAATGGAATCAGCGTTTCCAAAGGTCAAGAACAAAAAATCGCCATTGCAAGAGCATTGTATCAAGACAGTCCGTTCTTGATTTTGGATGAACCGACAGCGAGCTTGGATCCTATAAGTGAGGCGGAAATTTACGAGAAATTGGGAGAAATAATCAAAGATAGAACGGCGATTTTTATATCTCACAGGTTATCTAGTTGCAAATTCTCCGATAAAATTATCGTGTTTGACAAGGGAGAAATTGCTGAAACTGGAGATCACGACAGCTTGATTTCCAAGAATGGAATGTACAAGAAATTGTGGGATGCACAAGCGGAATTTTACGTTTAAAAATGCCTTTTCCTTCTTATTATATGGTATAATTTTGGGTAAGGAGGAAGGTATGAATAAAAAGAAATTATTGATAGCTTTATTGTTAGCGTTTTCAATGACAACAGGAATTAGTTACGCCGAAGAAGAAAACATTTCACCAAAAGTCGAAGTAAATGACGGGCAAGTTAATCCTGAAAATAATTCAAAACAAGAAAATTCTACAGAAAAAGCCAATCAAAAAGAAAACCAAAAAGAAAACAAAAAAGAACAATCACAAGAGGAAAAACAACAACAAAAGGAAGTTCTTACAGACGAAAACGTAGCTGAAAGAGTCGAAGGATTAGACAGATTTGAATCTGCAAACAAGATTCACGATGAATTTTTCGAAAAGACACAAGAAGTTGTACTTACATCAAGCGAAGTGTTCGCAGATGCTATAAGCTCTGGCAACATCACTGACGGTAAGATGCCAATCTTGTACACTGAAGGTTCAAAGCTAAACGAAAAGACTAGAGAACAACTTAAGAACAGAAACATCAAAAAAGTTCACATCATTGGTGGCGAAAAGACAATCAGCAAAGATGTTGAAGAATTTTTGAAAAAAATGGGAATCGAAGTTGAAAGAATCGATGGACATGACAGATACGCTGTCAACGCAAAATTAGCAAAGAACAAGAAAGATGCTGACACTTTGGTGTTTGCTAGTGGAGAAAATTACGCAGATAGTTTGAGTTCAGTTGGACTTGCAAACAAAACAAAATCTCCAATCCTTTTAGTTCAAAAAACACACTACCTACATCAATCAAAGAGTATTTATCTTCAATCGATAAGACGAAAATTTTGAAAAGTTATATCATAGGTGGAACTAATAGCATTAGCGATTCTGTAAAAGCAGAAATCGACAGCATTCTTAATTTGAAATCTACAAGAATTGCAGGAGCTGACAGATACAAAACAAGTGTTGAAGTATCCAAAATCGCTTATCCAAAAGCCAAAAAAGCTATATTTACAACAGGAGAAGTCTATGCAGATGCATTAGCAGCAGCTCCAGTTAGCCAAAAAATTGACGCGCCAATTGTCTTGGTTCCAAGAAATAATATTCAATTGGAAAAAGAAGCAAATTCTTCTAACAAAACTCAAACACATGAAAATTATTTGAAGAATTTGAACGTAGCTGAAAAATCATACGTATTTGGCGGCAAAAATTCTATTTCAGATGATTGCTTCACAAATATTAAAAATGTTTTATTAAAAAAAGAATTAATCAAAGTTTACAACACAGATAGAAATTTATTCAGATTAAAAGATTACGTTGTTAATAACAAAGCAGTTTCATTGTTGACAGAAATGAAAGATGCAGCAAAAAAAGTAATCGATGTTGCAGTAAACAAGATTTTGAAAGTTGTAAAAATTGAAGATAAATGGGTTAATTTGTCATTTAATGGAATTAGTGGCTGGGTTAGACCAGAAGGATTCAAATATTACAATCCACAAGATTTTTCTACAGTTCACATAAAAGTTCCAAATATAATGAACCAAATCACACCAAAATCACAACGTGGAATTAAACAAAAAGCTGCTCCAATTGGTTGCGAACCAACTGCGATGTATCACGCATTGCAAGCAAAGGGCTATGCGCTTGATTACACATACAACGAATTTTTGAATCAACTTCCAATGAACACTAACGACAACGACAAAGGTTTCTCAAAGAATCCATACGTTTGGGATGAATATTATCACACAAGAGTTATGGCGACATATATGAATCCAGAACCAATGACTAGATTTGCGAACAGATTTGCAAATGGTAAGGCGGAAAATATTTCTGGTTCAAATATGAGAGATATTTTGGCTGAACTTCAAAATGGTAACACAATAATGTACTACGGAACATTGAGATGGGAAAAACCAAGATGGTCAACAAATGTTTACGGAAAGAGATTTTTCGCAAACAACCACGGAATTTGTATCAATGGCTACGATCCGAAATCAAACAGATTCTACTTGGCAGATCCTTGGTACTCAAACGAAATCACAAAATCATATGCAGAAGTTTCGGAAAATTATTTGTCAAGACAAATGGCAGTAGTAGTAAGATAATAAATGGTCTCTTATAGGGACCATTTTTTTATTTATAAAATAATATTAGCAAACTTCATGCACTATTTATAAAATAATATTAGCAAACTTCATGCACGAATATCTAGACTACTGAAATTTCTGTTTACTAATACATACTATTTTGCTAGGGTATAATATCAAAAAAAAGATTTAACTTTATACTTTTATGGGGTATAATATAAATGTAAATACTAAAACGCTATCCTAATGAAAAAGAGATGGAATATTAGTTGTAGAAGGAGAAAATTTATGAAAAACAAAAAGATTTTAGGATTAATGTTAGCAGGGGTTATGCTAGCAAACATTGTTCCACAAGTATCATTTGCAGATAAAGGTGTGGATGTTGAAAGAATTAAAGGAAACAACAGATATGAAACATCAATAGCAATCAGCAAGCATGCTTTTGAAAAAAGCGACAAAGTTGTCGTAGTTAGCGGAGAAAAATTCGCCGATGCATTGACAGCAGGAAACTTTGCTAATCAAGCGCCAGTTTTATTGACTGAAAAATCAAAGGCTTCTTCTGAGTTGCAAAAAGAAATCGACAGACTTGGGGCAAAAGAAGTTATTATTATCGGTGGTAAGGGATCTGTATCTAAAAGTGTAGAAAAAACACTTAAAACTAAAGGCAAAAAAATCACGAGAATTTCTGGAGATGACAGATACGAAACATCAACAAAAGTAGCAGAAGCATTACAATCAAAAAATATTGTATTGGCCAATGGACAAAACTTTGCCGACGCATTGTCAGCAGCTCCTTTTGCTATTGCAAAAAACAAAACTCTTGTACTAACTAACGGAAAAAAATTACCAAAAGGCGTTGAAGCAAAGAAGGTCAGCACTATAATTGGTGGTAAAAATTCTGTAAATATAAAAGGATTGGAAAATGTAGATAGAATTTCTGGAAAGAACAGAAACGACACTTCAATCGAAGTTTTGAAACAAATCGGAAAAACTGAAAAGGCTGTAATCGCTGATGGAAGAGATTATCCAGATGCATTGTCTGCAGCACCACTTGCAGTTAAAATGAACACAGGAATTTTATTGTCAGATGATTCTGCAATCGACAGCATAAAATCATATATCGACAAGGCAAAAATCAAAAACGTAACAATCGTTGGTGGAGAAAATTCAGTTTCCAAAACTCAATACCAAAAATTAACTGGCGAATACAAACCAGAAACAAAACCTGCTGATCAAGCTAAACCAGAAAAGAAGCCAGAAAAGCAAGAAAAGAAACCTACAGAACAATCAAAAAGAGTAAAAGATACCGACCTTTCTAACTTCGACATTAATACACCTCTTTCAGTAAGAGAAGAAGAATTAGCAAAATTGGTAAACGAATACCGTCAATCAAAAGGTTTGAAACCACTAAAAATTTCTAAATCATTGACATTCGTTGCAAGAACTCACAACAACGACCAAAACAAATACTACGACGATAGTTGGAAGGATGACAGAGGAATCGAAGCTAATCTTCATAGCTGGTCAAAAAATGGAAAATGGTCACCTGTAATGTATACAGAAGATCACAAACACCAAGAAGGTATGTGGAACAAACCAAAAGAATTGACAAACTTCAAGGTAGATGGATATGAAATTTCTGCATGGAGTGATTTCACAAGAGAAGATGGAGCTTCAAGAGCTCTTAATATTTGGAAGAGATCTTCAGGCCACAATGCTGTTATTACAGGACTAAAACATTGGAACACAATTAGCGTAATGGGAGTTTCAATCAACGGCAATTATGCTGATATTTGGTTTGCAGATGAAACAACAGATCCAGCAGGATTTTTCACTTTAAATTAATTTAAAAAAATTGTAATTCAAAATTAAAATTTTCAAAATGAGAGGCGGTTGCCTCTCTTTTTTTGCGGGAAAATTTTCCTGATTTTCTTTATACAGTGAATTTGATGTGATATAATTGTTACGGAAATTACTTAGGGGGTTTTTATGGGAGAATATAATATATTTGATATTTTGGGACCTGTAATGATTGGACCTTCTAGCTCTCACACTGCAGGCGCATGTAGAATTGCAAAGACTGCTCTTATGATTGCTGGAAATAAGTTCAAAAAAGTTGAGTTTGATCTTCACGGATCATTTGCAAAAACTTACAAGGGTCACGGTACTGATAGAGCTTTGTTGGCTGGTGTGTTGGGAATTGAACCAGATGATATTAGACTTAGAGATTCGTTTGCAATCGCTAAACAACGTGGCATTGACTATGTTTTCAGAGAAGCTGACTTGGGGGATGTGCATCCAAACACTGCGAAGATTACATTTACATACGAAGACGGAACAACAATGTACATCATAGGATCGTCAATCGGTGGAGGAAACATCGAGATTATTGACATCAATGGAATCGCTGTTCAATTTACAGGAAGCTATCCTACAATTTTATTGAAATACGTGGATGTAAGAGGAATTATTGCGGATATTTCATCTAATTTAGCTAGACATGGTTACAACATCGAAGGAATGAAGACATTGAAACACGACGGAATCGTAACTTTGATTGTTGAATTGGATAAAAATATCGGCGAAGATTTGACAGAAAATTTGTTAAAAGACAAGAGATTTCTTTTTACAAAATATATTCAACGAAATTAAGGAGAGTTTATGTTTGATACATCACTAGAAATAATAAATACCGTTAAAAAGGACAACAGACCTTTTTACGAATACGTTATAGAAATAGAAAATGAGAGAACTGGCAAATCAGAAGAATTCATCAGAAATGAATTGTCACACATGCTAGATGTTATGGAAAAATCTGCGACAGATTTCTTGGAAACACCTTCAGTGACTAACCAACATATGATCGACGGATTCGCAAATAAAATGCACGTTTACGCAAATGAAAATGAACCAATAGTTGGAAAATTTAATGCAGAAGCAATGGCGATGGCTTTTTCAACATTGGAAATCAGTGCGGCAATGGGCAAAATCGTAGCATCACCTACAGCAGGTTCAGCAGGAATATTGCCAGCAGCTCTTATGAGTTTTAAACAAAGGTACAACTGCACACACGAACAACTTATCGATGCAATGTTAGTCGCAATCGGTGTTGGACAATTATTGGGAAAATACGCAACATTTTCCGGAGCTGACGGTGGTTGCCAAGCAGAAACAGGTTCTGCAGCAGCAATGGCAGCAGGAGCGATGATATTTTTGAGAGGAGGCTCCATTGAACAAGTATTCCACGGAGCATCATTTGCAATCCTACACGTATTGGGACTTGTATGCGACCCAATCGCAGGACTTGTAGAATATCCTTGCACATTTAGAAATGCAATGGGTGTTACAAATGCAATGATCAGTGCAGACATGGCATTAGCAGGAATTACAAGTATCGTTCCTTTCGAAGAAGTGTGCCAAGCAATGAGAAAAGTTGGAAAAACTCTTCCACCATCATTGAGAGAAACAGGAATGGGCGGAGTTGCAGGAACAAAAACTGGACAAGACATCAGAAGAAAATTTTTGGGATCATGCAACATCAGTGACGATTACGAAGATTAAAACAAAAAAATTATCCACAAGATTTTATGGATTTATCATAAATTCTTGTGGATTTTTTAATTGAATTATTTGTGTTTGTTTACACTTTTTGCAATCAAAATTGCCAACACAAACGATAAAACAATTTCGAAAGGCATATTCGTAGCGACAAGTCCTCCGAGAAAATATTGTGCCTTAATATGCATAACAGCTTCGATTTGTTTTGCATGACAAATAAACGCCATTCCCAAAACACCAACAGTGTTCATTATACTTCCGCAAATCGCAGGAATTCCGTAGCGAATCACATCGTTTTTGTCTTTTAATTTCTTGTAAACTTGATAAGTCACAACGGCTATCAAAACTCTTGGTAAAACAGAAACCAATGGATTATAAAACATAAATGAAAGAATTGTCGGTGCAATAATATTATTTACCAATGAAAACAAACCGAACAACAATCCCACGAACAAACTAACCCAAGGACCTGCAACCAATGCCGCAACAATAGTTGGAATATGTAGTGTAGTAACCCTAACAGGTCCAATCGGAATCATACCCAAAGGAGTAAGCCCAAGGACAATCGTCAAAGCGCCAAACACACCGATTTTTGTCAAATCTTTTGTAGTTAATTTCATTTTTCCCTCCTAGAAATCATTTATACAATTATACCACTTTTTATATGATAACTATATATTGAAGCAAAAAAATTCTTTTGTAAAAAATTTGCAAAAATCGCTAAAAATTAGTCAACGATAAATGGATATGATATAATATTTTATATATAAATAAGAAAAACGAATGACTGATGGAGGTTATTTTGGAAGTTATACAAGTAAAAAAAAGTTTAAATTTAAAGGGCGAGGTCAAGATTGACGGCGCCAAAAACTCAGCGCTTCCTATTATAGCAGCATCTCTTTTAGGAACTGAGCCTATAATTTTAGAAGATGTTCCAAAGTTAAAGGATGTTTCAATTATATTGAAAGTTTTAGAAGAATTGGGATCAAAAGTAACTTATTTGGACAAAAATAAGGTTGAGATAGATAGTAGCAATGTCAATAATTCTGTGACTCCACACGAATTGATGAACAAGATGAGGGCATCATTTTTGGTGATGGGACCTTTGTTGACTAGACTTGGTCAAACAAAAACATATTTGCCAGGCGGATGTGCGATTGGTTCGAGACCTGTGGATTTGCATTTAAAAGGATTCAAGGCATTGGGTGCTGAGATTGAATCGACAGATGAAAAGATTGAAGCTATCGCAAAAGATGGTTTGATTGGTGGGGAAATTTATTTGGATTTTCCTAGCGTCGGTGCGACTCAAAATATTATGATGGCAGCGACGATGGCAAAAGGCGAAACTGTTATCGAGAATGCTGCGAAGGAACCAGAAATCGTTGATTTGGCAAGTTTCTTGAACAAATTGGGAGCGAAGGTTCGTGGCGCTGGTACTTCTACAATTAGAATTGTCGGCGTTGACAAATTACACGGTGCAAGACACACGATTATTCCAGATAGAATCGAGGCTGCAACTTTCATGGTGGCAAGTGCGATTACTCGTGGTGATGTTACTGTGAAAAATTGTATTTCATCTCATATTATGCCGATTATCGCAAAGCTTCGTGAAGTTGGTTGTGAGGTTATTGAAAACGAGGATGAAGATTCTATCAGAGTTATCGCAACTGGAAGATTAAAAGGAACAAAGATTAAAACTTTGCCATATCCTGGTTTTCCTACAGATGTGCAAGCGCAATTTATGGCGTTGATGACTGTGTGCAAGGGACAAAGCAGTGTAGAAGAAACTGTTTTTGAAAATAGATTTATGCACGTGGAACAACTTCAAAAAATGGGCGCTGCTATTGCGACTGAAGGAAATGAAGCGAGCATTGCAGGAGTCGATTCTCTTCAAGGTGCTACTGTAAAATCCACTGATTTAAGAGCCGGAGCGGCTTTGATTTTGGCAGGCCTTGTAGCAGATGGCACTACAAATGTTACAGATATTTATCACATTGACAGAGGATACGACGATATTGTTTCCAAATTCAAAAAGTTGGGCGCAAATATCGAAAGAATTGAAATCGAAGATTAATAAATTATATAAACAGAGGGATTGTTATTTGAATGAACAACCCTCTTTTTTGTAGGTGAGTGTATGAAATTTACAGCAACTGTCAAAAATATAATATTCGAAAACGAGTCCAATGGTTTTAGGATTTTTTCCGTAGATAAGGACGGGGAAGAGAGAATTATCAAGGGAAATAGTTTCAAAATTATGCCAGGAGATTTCTTGGATATTGAGGCAAACAAAGTTCAAGATCCAAAATACGGCGAGCAATACAACATAATTTCCGTTGAAAGATCCAATAAGCCAAGCATGTACAATATCATCAATTATCTTCAAAGCGGTTTGATTAAAGGAATCGGAGAAACTACTGCGAGAAGAATCGTCGAAGAATTTGGCGAAGATACGATGGAGATTTTAAAAAATTCTCCATCCAAATTATTGCAAGTAAAAGGAATTGGCAAGAAAAATTACAAGAAAATCAAAGAATCTCTCGATGAGAAAAAAGAATACGCAGAGATTTTCTTGTATTTGCAATCATTGGGGCTAAGTCTTCATCAAGCGAATATTATTTCTGATTTTTACAAGGAAGACACCAAGAAAATTATCATGCAAAATCCATACACTTTGATAGACGATATTAGAGGAATTGGATTCAGGACGGCGGACATTATTGCGCAGAGAATTGACATCGAGCCGGATTCTCCATTTAGAATCAAAGCTGCGTTCAAATATTTTATGGAGAAGGAAGCAAATTCCAACGGAAATTGCTACGTATTGGAAGATGATTTGATAGAAGGTGTCGAAAAACTTCTCGACATTGAAATTAAAAACAAACAAGAAACGTTGGAGTCTTTGATTGTCAGTGGAATTATCGCCATTGATGATACAGATGATGAAAACAGAGTCTACCTTCCACAAATAGAAAAATCCGAGATGAGATGTGCGATGAATATTGCGAATATTTTGAAAACAGAAATCGAAGACGAATTTGATGTGGAGTACGAGCTTTCGAAGCTTGAATCAGAACACTTGGATGATTTGCAAATCGAAGCCATCAAAAAATCTATGACCGAAAAAATTCTGATAATTACGGGCGGTCCTGGTACGGGAAAGACTACGATTATCAACAATATTACTAAAATTTTCAAAAATAATGACAAGGAAATAATTCTCGCGGCGCCAACTGGACGTGCGGCAAAAAGATTGTCGGAAAGTTGCAATGAAGAAGCGAAGACTATTCACAGAATTTTGGGATACATTCCAGTTGAGGACGGTACGATTTTCGATCACGACGAGGACAATCCAATTGATTGCGATTTGATAATTATAGATGAAGCGAGTATGATGGATATTTTCATCGCGGACAGTTTGCTGAGAGCATTGGATTCTAATACTAGGGTTGTTTTTGTTGGAGACTGCGACCAGCTTCCTAGTGTGCAAGCGGGAAATGTGCTAAATGATTTGATAGAATGTGGAGAAATCACCACGATAAAATTGACGAAAATTTTCCGACAAGCGCAAAACTCCAACATAATTGTGAATGCGCACAGGATTAACAACGGGGAGTTTCCTATTTTGAACGAAAAGGGCAAGGATTTTTTCTTTATTGAGGAAAATGATCCGGAACGCGCCAAGCAGACGATTCTCGATTTGTGCGCCAAAAGACTTCCCAATTTCTACAAAAAAGATGAGTTTGACGATATAATTGTGCTAACTCCAATGAAAAAATCTAGCTGCGGAACGAAGGAATTGAACACAGCTTTGCAAGAAGTTTTGAATCCAAAAACGCCAATGACTGAAGAAATCGAGCAACGAGACAGGATTTTCAGGCTCAATGACAAAGTTATGCAAATCAAAAATGATTATACGAAAGAATTCATCGACGATGATGCAATGGGCGTTTTCAACGGAGATATCGGAAGAGTTACATACGTCGATCCGATTGATGAGACGGTTGATGTGTTGTTTGACGATAAAACTGCGAGTTTCACGAAAAAAGAATGCGACGGGTTGACGCTATCTTATGCGATTACGATTCATAAATCGCAAGGAAGTGAGTTTCCGATTGTTGTAATTCCAGTCACACAGGCTCCATTTATGTTGTTGACGAGAAATTTGCTCTACACTGCAATCACAAGAGCGAGGGAAATTGTCGTTTTGGTTGGAAGCTTGAAGATTTTACGACAAATGATATCCAACAATAAAATAATGAAGAGAAATTCGGGCTTGGATAGAAGAATCAAACAGTACATGGATTTTGATATCGACGATGACGAACAGGAAATGATGAAAGAGATGTTCGAAGATGAGGGATTTTAGTTTTTTATTTCAAAAACGTTGCATAATTTGTCATGAGAAAAAAAGACACAAATATTTGTTATGCGAAGATTGCTTGGACAAGTTGGTTTTCGTTGATGGTTACAGGGATATCGACGGTACGGATTGCTATTTTCCGTTACTTTATCAAGGACTGACGAAAAAACTCATCTACGATTACAAGCTTGGCCGCAAAGAAGTTGTGAGATATTTCTTGGCAGATGTCGTATCAGATAAAATCAAACAAAAAAATTTACAAGATTACACACTGCTCAAAGTTCCTTCGACAAAATCCAAGATAAACAAACGTGGCTTCGATCACATTCACGAGATTGCAAAGGAAGTGGAAAAGATTCTGGGCATGGAGTATTTGCCGGATGCGATTGTAAAAGTGAAGGAAACTAAAATTCAACACAATTTATCGCAGCTTCAAAGAATTGAAAATTTGAAAGGTGCGTTTGCATTGAACGCTGATTTGTCGGACAAGAAAATTCTCGTCTTGGATGATATCGTGACGACCAAGAACACTTTACGAGAAATGAAAAACACGTTGAATGGAAATTATACTGATTTGAAATTTGTGGCAGTGTCCAGCAAGTCTAATGAAAAATATTAAAATTGGGTATAAATATTAAAATGGGAAATTACTACAATTTGGAGGCAAGAAATGAAATGGCAAGGTAGACAAGGAAGTTCAAATGTAAGCAGAGGATCATCCGGTGGTGGACCGGTTAAAATCGGTGGAGTGGGATTGTTGTTGCTTGTGATTGTGTATTCGTTGTTTGGAGGAAATCCACGAGATATTATAAGCGAACAAACAAGAACCAGACAAGAACAACAAGTCAACAATTCTGAAAAAGCGAGCAGCAGAGAAGTTGAACAAGCAGAAAAGATGCTTAGTGTTGTGTTGAAGGACACAGAAGATGTGTGGCACGAAAAATTTTCTGAAATAAATAGAACATACAATGAACCGAAACTTCATTTCTTTGAAGGAGCGGTGTCAACTGGATGTGGAAATGCAGATAAAAACGTCGGACCGTTTTATTGTTCGCTGGATCAGACAATCTACATGGATGTAACTTTCTACAATATGTTGACTAAAAAACTTGGAGCTGACGGTGGAGACTATGCGATGGCTTACGTATTGGCGCACGAAGTTGGCCACCACGTTCAAAAAGAGCTTGGGATTTTGGATAGAGTTCACAACATTCAACGTAGATTGAACGAAAAAGACGCCAACAAATATTCCGTAGCATTGGAAACACAAGCGGATTATTTTGCAGGAGTGTTCAGCTATTACATCAAAGAAAAAGGCTACTTGGAAGAAGGAGACATCGAAGAAGCTATCAGCGCTGTCCAAAGTGTCGGCGACGATCACATTCAAAAAATGGGTCAAGGATACGTTCAACCAGAAAAATTCACACACGGTTCATCCAGACTTAGAAACGAATGGTTCCAACGTGGATTCAAATACCACGATTTTGACCACGCAGACACATTCTCTGAAATGGGACTTAGAATAAGATAAAACGAAACGCCAGAATTAATTTTCTGGCGTTTTTTGGGCTTCGTTGTATTCTTTTTCGTGCTTGTCAATATCATTCAAAAGCATTTTGAAAATCTGATCGAAAGATTGGTTGTATTTTTGTAAAGTTGATTTTTGCAAAACTTCGCGCGCTTTTTGGAATTGGTGATCTTCCACATAAGCAATCGCCAAGTTGAAATAATACAAGCTTTTTGCATAATCTGTTTTTGGCTTGTCCTTAATCTTTTTGAAGTTTTGGAATAATTTGTCCAAATTTCCATTTTGTTCGTAATCCAGCATGTATTTTCTGATTTCGCCGGCGATTTTCCTGTCCATTATCATATTGTGAAGCACTTGAATCAAGATGAAACTTAAAATAAGTGCGATTGTTGTGATTAATGTAAATGAAATTATAATGAAAATTCTATTAATTCCTGTGAGATTTTGCGTCGCAAATACTGCGATTGTTTCTATCACAAATGTTAGAATTGCTAGAATTATTAGTTTTGCGTTAGATATTTTTATTTTCATAAAACCCTCCATTATTAAAATATATCCTATTTTTTACTTATTTACAAGCAATATTGAAAGATTGTAAGAATTCTATGATAAAAATTATCAAAGAGTGATTATAATCACAGTATTTAAAACTTTTTTAACATATACTTAATGTAGCGTTAAGAATAAGAAAAGGAGATATGTATGAGCAATTTATTCGATAATGAACAATTTAAAAAAGCTTGGGAAGGTTTCAATGATGGAGACTGGGCAGATGAAATCAATGTCAGAGATTTTATTCAACAAAACTACACTCCATACGAAGGGGATGATTCTTTCCTAGTAGGTCCAACACAAAAAACTAAAACTTTATGGAACGAAGTAAACGATATGATCGTCGAAGAAGTAAAATCGAAGAAAATCAAGGTTGACCTTGAAAGATTCAGTGGAATTAATAATTTCGATGCAGGATATATCGACAAGGACAACGAAGTTATTTTTGGATTACAAACAGACGAACCTATGAAAAGGATTATGAATCCATATGGTGGTTTTAGAATGATTGAAAATTCTTTGAAAGCTTATGGTTTGGAAATGGATCCAGTTATCAAAGAAAAATTCAATGAATACAGAAAAACACACAACCAAGGAACATTTGACGCTTACACAAAAGAAATGAGAACTTTTAGATCAGTTGGTTTGTTGACAGGACTTCCTGATGCTTATGGAAGAGGAAGAATTATCGGCGATTACAGAAGAATTGCTTTATATGGTATAGATTATTTGAAAGCTATGAGAATTAGAGACAAGGAAAATTTGACAGGAGATGCTACTGAAGAAATCATTCGTAGACGTGAAGAATTTTCTGAACAAATCAGAGCTTTTGACGAAATAAAAGACATGGCGATGAGTTATGGATTTGATATTTCAAGACCAGCAATGAATGCGACTGAAGCTGTTCAATGGTTGTATTTTGGATATTTGGCAGCAGTAAAAGAAAACAACGGAGCTGCTATGTCAATCGGAAGAAACACAGCGTTCTTAGATATTTATATCAAAAGAGATATGGACAAGGGGATTTTGGATGAAGACCACGCACAAGAATTGGTGGATCAATTAGTTATCAAACTTAGAATGGTTAGACATCTTCGTACTCCTGAATACGATGAATTATTCGCTGGAGATCCTACTTGGGTTACAGAATCAATCGGTGGAATGGGCGTTGATGGAAGAACTTTGGTTACGAAAACTTCATTTAGATTTTTGCACACTTTAATCAACATCGATACATCACCAGAACCAAACATGACAGTTTTGTGGTCAGATAATTTACCACGCGCTTTCAAGGATTTCTGTTCAATGATGAGTATCAAAACAGCTTCCATTCAATACGAAAACGACGATGTAATGCGTGATGTTTACGGTGACGATTACGCAATAGCATGTTGTGTATCTGCAATGCAAGTTGGAAAACAAATGCAATATTTCGGAGCGAGAGCAAATCTTGCAAAAGCACTTTTGTATTCAATCAACGGTGGTGTAGACGAAGTTTACAGAGACAAGAAAACAGGCGAGATTGTAACTGTAATAGATGGAATTGAAAAAGACGATTCAGAAATTTTGGATTACGATAAAGTCGTTGCGAACTACAAAAAAGTAATCGATAAACTTGCGAAAGTTTACGTGAATGCTATGAACACAATTCACTACATGCACGATAAATACGCTTACGAAAAAGGACAAATGGCTCTTCACGACCCAGAAGTACACAGATTCATAGCTTTTGGTATCGCGGGAATTGCCATTGCAGCAGATTCATTGTCAGCAATAAAATATGCAAAAGTAAAACCAATCAGAGATGAAAACGGATTGGCTGTGGATTTTGAAGTTGAAGGAGATTTCCCAAGATACGGAAATGACGATGACAGGGCAGATGATTTGGCTATTGCTATAAGCAAGTATTTCATAGAATCTTTAAGAAAAACAAAAGCTTACAGAAACGCAGAACACACTTTGAGTTTGTTGACAATAACTTCAAATGTAACTTACGGTAAGAAAACTGGTAGCACACCAGATGGACGTAAAAAAGGCGAACCATTTGCACCAGGAGCAAACCCAATGAATGGCGCCGACACATCAGGAGCGCTTGCTTCGTTAAACTCTGTTGCAAAAATGCCTTACAAGAACGTAAATCAAGATGGAATTTCAAATACTTTCTCAATAATTCCAAATGCACTTGGCAAAAACGAAGAAGAAAGAATAACAAACTTGACAAATATCATGAATGGATATTTCAACCAAGACGCATTCCATTTGAATGTTAACGTAATGGATCGTGAATTGTTGGAAGACGCGATGGAAAATCCAGAAAAATATCCTAACCTAACTATAAGAGTTTCAGGATACGCTGTAAGATTTAACCAATTAGACCGCGAACATCAACTAGATGTAATCAACAGAACATTCCATGAGTTTGTATAAATAAATTTTATTAAGGGCATATTTGTATGCCCTTTTTGACGATGGGAGAAAATTATGGACAATGAAATAAAAGGTTATGTGCATTCTATCGAAACTATGGGACTTGTCGATGGACCCGGAAACAGAACTATATTTTTCTTGCAAGGTTGTCCATTGAAATGCGTTTACTGCCACAATCCAGATTCTCAAAACATACATGGTGGAAAAGAATACACTGTAGATGAAATTATAAAAATAGCGAAAAGATACAAGCCATATCACGGACAAGAAGGTGGGGTCACGATTTCTGGAGGAGAACCTCTGTTACAAGGAGAATTCTTAAAAGAATTGGTGAAAAGACTCAAACAAGAAGGATTCAACACTTGCTTGGATACATCTGGTGTTGGCGATAAAAAATACTACTCAGAAATTCTTCCATATATAGATACAATGCTACTTGATTTCAAAGCTTTCGACTCCAAATTGTACAAGCAAATTACATTTGTGGAAGACAAGAATTTCCTAGAATTTGTAAATGATTTAGAATCTAATGGATTTTGCGGAAATATTTGGGCGAGACATGTCATGGTTCCAGGATTTACTGATAACTACGAAGAAATGGATAAGTTTGTAGAATCTTTAGATAAAATAAAAAATATGGTTGAAAGAATTGAAATTTTACCATATCATTTAGGTGGAGTATACAAATACAAAAATTTGGGTAGAAAATACTTCCTTGAAAATGTCGAAGCGATGGATAAAAAAGTTGCAGAAAAATTTGAAAAATACGTTAATGCACAATTTGCGAAGACCTTAAGCGACAGCAGACGCGATGAGGCTTTGAATTTTCAAGCTAGGAAAATAACAGAGGAGCAATTTGATATGGAAGATAATAAAAAATACTTGTTGGAAGCTATAAAAGACGTGGAGCTTTTTAAAGGAATTGACAATGTCGATTACGATGAAGCAATTGAAAAAATGAAGTTTCTTAAATTAAAAGCAGAAGACTACCTCTTTAAGCCTGGAGATTCTGCCGAAAACATGTATGTAATCCACAAAGGAACGATAAAAGTTTTTCACAATACAATTGATGGAAGAGAACAAATTCTGTATTTGTATCACGAAAATGATTTTGTGGGTGGTCATAATATTTTGGAAGATGTAAAATACATCTACATGGGTCAAGCATTGACAGACTGTGAAGTTATAATGATTCCTAGGGATATTTTCAATAAATATTTGATAAATTCACCACTTGCTCTTACTAAAATTTTGAAAAAAAGTTTCGAAAGAATTAGACTTGCAGAAGATTTGGTGCAAAGATTATCCACTAGCAATGCTACTATGAAAACTGCGGCGCTTTTATTACGATTAAAAGATACAATGGGCGTGGAAACTAAGGACGGAATAAGGCTAGACCTTGCGATGAACAGAGAAGAACTTGGAAATTATTCTGGACTTACAAGAGAAACTATTACTAGAAAATTAGGAGAATTCAAAAAGCTTGGATACATCGATTTGATTGGAACCAAGGTTATTGTGATTAAAAATGTCAAAATACTAGAAGAATTGGTGTTGTAGTTTATTGTAAAATATTTTTCGTTGTGGTATATTATTATCAGAAATTTTGAAATATATGGAGGATTTTTATTATGGATTTACCCGGTGAGCCGAGCTCATTAATTATTTTTTCGGTAATTGCAATTGTTGCAGTGGGATACTTTATGTATATGAATGGAATTGGATATTTTAGGAGCATGTCTGCCTTGTGGTTTTATCAAACACAAGGAATTTTGGAAGACAATATCCACGCAAGTTTGAAAAAAACTAGCGGAAAAGCTACGAAAGTATTCAAAGTCAAGAAAAGTGGATTTTACGATTTTAATTTGGACAATGAATTGGAAAGCGGCAATGTTACAGTAAGTCTCATTGATTCATTGGGAAACAAAGTGTTCGAATTGAACAAGATGAATGGATTTTCTTCTGATTATTTGAACGAATCCGAGAAATACCGCTTGGTTTTCAACTACAACAAAGCATGTGGTAAGTTTGAACTTTCATGGAAATAGATTTGGGGAATGAAGTGCTCCCTTGTTAGTAACTAAAACGCAAAAATTTTGCTGATGACTTCTGTTTGTACAGATATCATCAGCTTTTTTATTATATAAAGGAGAAATTTTATGTTAAAAAGCATAGCTTTTATAATTATTTTATCGTTGATTTTGGGAAAAATTTTCAAAAAAATAAAATTGCCACCGATATTGGCATTTTTAATCGTGGGAATAACTCTCGGACCGTTCGCAATGAATTTGATTGACAAGAAAATTCTTGACATTTCATCTGAACTGAGAACTATTGCGCTGGTAATAATCTTGACTCGTGCGGGATTGTCACTTGACATCGACGATTTGAAAAAAATCGGACGACCAGCGGTGTTAATGTGTTTCGTGCCGGCAGTTTTTGAAATGTGCGCTGTGGGAATCTTCGCACCGATATTTTTGAAGGTGGATGTGTTGGATGCGTTTATAATCGGATCGATCATCGCAGCGGTGTCTCCAGCAGTTGTCGTTCCACGAATGATACGACTAATTGAAGAAGGCTACGGAGATGAACACAAAATCCCACAACTTATCTTGGCAGGAAGTAGCTGCGACGATGTTTTCTGCATTGTTGTGTTCACATCGCTGACATCTCTCGCACAAACAGGAGATATCAATATGTTCAAATTCATCGCCATTCCTTTTTCTATTTTGATAGGAAGTGTCGTAGGAGCTGGAATAGGATTTGTGTTGGTGAAATTTTTCAAGAGATTTCACATGCGTGACACAGTAAAAGTCTTGATTATATTGAGCATTTCGTTCTTGCTTTTAGAATTGGAAAAAATAACACCGATTCCATTTTCGGGACTAATTGCAATAATGACATTGTCCATGGTTATGAAGAAGATTTACGAAGATTTGGCGGAAAGATTATCAGAAAAATACAATAAATTGTGGGTAGGCGCAGAAATATTCTTGTTCGTATTAGTAGGAGCGACTGTAAATGTAAAATACGCGATAAATTCTGGAATCATGGTGGTCGTTTTGGTGATTTGTGCCTTGATTATTAGAATGGTGGGCGTGTATGCATCTGTCTTGAAGACAAAATTAACACCAAAAGAAAGATTATTCTGCATGATAGCCTACACTCCAAAAGCAACTGTACAAGCAGCAATCGGTGCAATTCCTCTATCGATGGGATTGAAAGTGGGGGATATGGCATTGACTGTAGCGGTTATTTCTATTTTGATCACTGCACCATTTGGAGCGATAATGGTGGATAATTTGTATAAGAAATTGTTAACAAGATAAAAATTAAAAAACTAGAATAATTGGCGTTTGTAGCCAATTTATTCTAGTTTTTGTTTAACAATTCGATTTGTTTTACTTTCAAAAATTCATTATTGTTCTTTAGTTCTTTTTCATCTACATTTATTTTAATCCTGTCAGATTGTTTTAAATCATCAAATTTTATAATATTTGGTTCGTTTGAAGAATTAAATTTTACTATTTTGCCATCTTTTTCTAAATGTTTGCAGTCAATTTTTGACTCTTGTTGGATAATTTTCCTGCCACTATCAGCGCCTATAATTGTAAGTGTTTTGTCGGATCTATTAACGTCTGTTATCTCACATTCTACTCCCAACTGTACTATATTTTCTTCTTTTTTAGTTGCATGAAATAAATAAAAGAAATATATTAATAGGCAAATTATCAATGCAAATATTATTATTTTTTTCATTAAAACACCTCCGATATATAATTAATTAACCAATTTATTTATTTGATTAAATCATATCAAAATAAAAAATAATGTCAACATAAAAATATTAAGATTTGTCAAATGAGATTTATTTGAAAAAAATTAGTGGTATAATTGAAATGAACAAACGGGGTGAATTATGAAAAAGAAACTTGAGACAGTAGGCATTACTCTGTTGGTTGTCGTTGGGTTGTGTCTCATTTTCAAAATTGCAAACGAGAATAAATTTGACAAGCTTAGCTTTAATGCAGATTGTATTTACGTTTACTCAATCGATGATGAGAAGGAAATTTTCTCCAAAAATCCAGACAAGAAAGTGTATCCTGCTTCTTTGACCAAGATGATGACGGTGTATACAGCTTTAGGAAAAATTGAAGATTTTGATAAAAAAGCTCCCATAGATAAGAAAAGCTACCAAAAACTTGTAAAACAAAACGCTTCAATGGCAGGCTTTTATGGTAATGAGCCCACTACTTTTGAGGATTTATTGTATGGAACAATGCTTGCCTCTGCTGGAGAATGTGCAGACAGCTTGGCTATTAATGTAAGTGGATCAAAGGAAAAATTTGTGGATTTGATGAACGAAAACGCAAAGAACATGGGATTGAATAATACGAATTTCAAAAATTCTGAGGGAATGGATGAGGATGATCATTATTCGAGTGCAAAAGACATGGCGTTTTTGTTGAAAAATTCATTGAAAAATGAAAAATTCTACAAGATTTTCACGACCGATAAGTACACTTCCACTAAAACTTTGGATCATCCAAAAGGAATTGAAATCGAAAGTACGGTTCTTTCTAGATTGAAAGATTACGAGCAAGATGGCTTCAAAATCTTGGGTGGCAAAAGTGGTACTACTGAAAAAGCAGGGCTTTGTTGGGCAACTTTGTCCGAAAAAAATGGCAAAAAATACATCATTGTTGTAATGGGTGTTGATTTTGACGATATTAAAAATCCTGGAGATGGACAAATCCAAGATACAATTAAGATTTTGAAGAATTTATAAGATTTATAAGGAGATTACAATGGCTATTTTAGAATTAACATTAGTTCCAGTTGGAACACAAACTACGAGTTTATCACAATACGTTGCGAAGGCTTACGATAATGTGAGAAATAAAGAAAATATTAAAGTTGAATTAAATCCAATGGGAACTGTGATGCAAGGAGACATCGACGAATTGTTGAAGGCTGTTCGTGATATGCAAGAAGCAGTGTTTAACGAAGGAGTAGACAGAGTGTATTCTGTGATTAAAATTGATGACAGAAGAGACAAGGATGCTTCATTTGAGCAAAAGTTGGATTCTGTGAATAAAAGGTTAAAATAATGAAAAAGAAATCCGTAAAACTGTATAATTTGATATTTCCAGTCTGGGTTGTGTGGCTTTTTCCAATAACTTGGGTTGCGATTGTACCAGCAAATATTTTGGTGGATTTCTTGGTAACTTTGTTGGCTTTGAAATTAATTAAAATAGAAAAACCAATGGAGGTTATCAAAAAATCGCTCGCAAAGACTGTAGCACTAGGATTTGTAGCGGATATAATCGCTACGGCTGTTTTGATGATTTTATCATTCGGGATTAATGGAACAAGAAATAATATTGCAAAATGGTTCTACGATAATATTTCAATTCCGATATTGAACGATTATTACGAAACACCTTGGGGCATTTTGGTCATGGTTTTAGCGGTGGTGTTCGCAGGATATTTGGTGTATATATTCAACCGCAAATTTTCATTCAGATACACTGATTTGTCAGAATCTCAAATCAAAAAAGTATCCTTGACATTGGCAATACTTACAGCTCCGTATCTGTTCTTAATACCGACAAATGTGTTTTATAATTTGTTCAGCTGATAATTTAATTTCAATAAAAAAGCTGTGTGAATGTGACTTCACACAGCTTTGTTTTTATAGATTATTTTTGTGATCCCTTTTCTACAGGAGTTGTTGCAGTTGGTTTGTCAGTAGAATTATTTTTAACTTTTTCTACGATAATTGTACCACCGTCAATGATTTTTTCTCCGTTTTCACCTACAGTATAATAAGAGTTTTCCAAATCTTTGAATACTTTTGATCCGATAGCGTTAACTCCACCAAATACTTTGATGTTTGATAATTCTTTGTTGTCTCTCAAATATGAAATGATAGAAGCTTCAACTGAATTTCTTGATGCAAGTAAGATTGGAGCGTCCAATTTTTGGCTAACTGGTGCAGCTACCAATGCGTCTGCGAAGTTTTCACCACTAGCTACTAATGCAGTTTTAAGCTTGTCTCCGTAAACTTCCTTTGCTACTTTCAAAGAACCTTCATATCTGTTTGATCCAGCGATTCTATCTACAACAGCTATTTCTGATAATTCTTTTTCTAATTTAGGAGTGATAGTTTTTTCTCCACCGATGATTGTAATTCTAGTTACGTTCATTGATTTTAAAACCTTCAAAGTTTCAGCTGGAATGTTGTTCTTTTGAACTAACATAACTGGTGCGTTAACCTTGTTTGCATAGCTTACTCCGTATAATGCGTCAACATAGATTTCGCCACTTGCGATTACAACTTCTGAAGTTTGTTTTACGTTGTCTTTGATTGTTTGAGCGTTTGTCTTGTATCTGTCAGCTCCGTTAATTCTAACAACCTTTGCGTTAGTAGCTGATTTTACAGAATTTACAACTGCGTTTGATACAGATTTTTCTCCACCTAAAACATATACATTTTCAACGCCCATTGATTTTAATTGGTTCAATGTATCAGCGCTGATGTTGTTTGATTCAGAGAATAATACTGGCATAGTACCTTTACTCAAAACAGTTGCACTCAAAGCGTCAGGGAATGCTAATTGGTTAACCAAAATAGCTGATTTAGCTGATGCAAATTGGTCCTTACTAACGTTAACTGCAGTTTCAACACGGCTACTTCCTGAGTATCTTTGAACGTTTAATTTTGATGCCATAGATACTGTAGGGAAAACCATAGCTGTAGCAAGAGCTGCTACTAATAATTTCTTTTTTAAATTCATAACAAATCTCCTTTTTTTATTCTATATTTCAATTATATCACACTTTTATTTTTTGATAACACGTATTGATAAATTGTAGAAATTTAAATTTGCAATAAAAAAAACGCATATATTATGCGTTATTTTTTTATAGATTGTTCAATTTTTTCTATTATTTCATCTACATTGCTGTCATTGTAGCCGTAATATATCGCGGAAATATTTTTATTTTCGAATAATTTTTCCAATTCTTCCATGAAGATTCCCTTGTCATCTGTCATTTCTACGGAATTTACGCAATGAGCAATGTCTTTTATCGCAGAGACTTCTCCTTTTAATTCATTCGACTTACAAGTAAGCCCGATTCCGCAACTTGGAGAGCCGTCTATTCCAATAACTCCCAAGAAATTCACACCGTCTTTGATGTAATCGTCGATTTCCTCAACAATCGGGCTTAACAATTCGCGAGAATTTTTTCTGTAGAAATTATTGTCAAATTGTTCGTACACATTTTCCTGACGATTGGGCCCGTACATTCTATTTTCAGGACAAGGAAGTTGGAAAATTCCTACGTTCATTTTCATTAAATTTTTTATTAAAGTCAAATTATCTTTTCTGCCAGCATCGTTTTTTACAACAGCAAGTTCGTTCAATAAACAATGTGACACCAAAATTATATTTTTATATTCTTGCATACGCACCTCTGTAAAATAATTATAGCATATTTTAACAATACACCAAATGTATGGTATAATTAATACAATAGTAAACAGGAGGATAAAATGAAATTAGTAATCAAAAATTTGACTAAAAAATACGACGACAAATTGGTACTCGACGAAGTAAATTACGAATTCAAAGAAGGAGTCATCACTTCTGTTTTGGGTAGAAATGGAGCCGGAAAAACAACTCTGTTCAACGTCTTATACGATGAGATAGATTTTGATTCGGGAGAATTTTATTTGGAAAATGCAGGCGGCACTGAACAACTTAAAAAAGAAGACATAGGAATGCTTTTTTCTGAAAATTTCTTGCCAGAATTTCTTACAGGATACGAATACATCAAATTCTATCGCGACATCAATTCTCCAAACGATATAAAAACGGTTGAAGATTACATGGAAATGATGGAATTTTCCAAGAAAGATCAAAACAGACTCATCAAAGATTATTCGCACGGAATGAAAAGCAAAATTTCTTTGATTACGTTGTTCATTTCCAGACCGAAAGTTTTGCTATTGGACGAACCATTGACAAGCTTGGATGTTGTAATCAGCACGCAAATTAAAAAATTACTTATGGAATTGAAATCGCAAGGAAGAATTATTGTACTATCTACACACATGTTAGATTTGGCAAAACAATTGAGCGAAGAAATCGTGCTACTACACCACAAAAAATTACAAAAATTGGATTTGGACAAGAACGATGAGAAATTCGATGCAGAACTTTACGACATTTTAAAGGATGAGTCCGATGAGTAATTATCTTAGCACTTATTTGAAACTTGTCATGAAGATGAAGCTCAATCAGACAATGTATCAACTTCGCGAACTCTCAATTTTCAAGAAGATTATTCCTGCGGATATTTACGGAAATGACGTGTTGAGCTTTGGCTATTCTGCAATTTTCTACATTTCATACGTAATCAAAACATTGTTTCTCAAAATCTTGTACTGTGCGGTAATCTACGGAGTTGCAGTATTTGGAGCTGCGAGGATTTTCAAAGGAACGATCCAAGAAAATATATTATTGTCCTTGTTTTACATCTCGGCTGTAATTGGAAGCATGATTTCAGAATTTACGTACGTAAGTTTCGATAACGAGGATTCGATTTGTGTCAAAGCCTTGAAACTTGACGCCAAGAAATATACGATTTTGCAGGATTATTTGTCAGACATTAGCTTTGCAATCTCTGGAATAATATTCGCGGTATTTTTCGCTATATTCGATATCAACCCAATGAATGCAATGAGTATCACTGTATTCTGCCTTGGATTTAGAAAATTAATCAAATACATCAACATTTTAGCCTATTCCACAAAAAGCAAAAAACATTTAACCGAAAACTACTTCTGCATGTGGGCGATTTTGCTATTGGGAATGGGACTTTTGGTATTGTACAGCACGAAATCCAAAATATTTGTAGAAATATTCTACTCAACTTATGCACTAATTTTCGGGATTGTTGCATACATTGTGGGTGCTGTTTTGATTTCAAAAACCGACAAAATCAGACACATCGCTAGAATTGAAATCACCAATAAATCCATAATCGACCATGACAACACATTCAAAGACATCAACACAATCGCATACCAAATCGACGACGAAAAAATCACGCAAGAAAACGTGAAAATTTACGATAATTACAACGGAATAGAATACATCAACAAATTATTCCGCTACAGATTCAAACACAAATACAAAAAAATGATACTAATTCGTTCGGGGATAATCTTGGCTGTTGGTGTAATTGGGTTTATCGTGCTAAGAGGACTCACAATCAATCCGAAACCAAGTGATTTGAAAATATTAGTGTCAGTATTTCCGATAATCTTGTTGTATTTCGGAATACAAATAGCAATTCCAGAATCGTTCAACAAATTTATTTTCTTGAATATGGATAGATATTTGATGAAACAAATGATTTACGCCAATAAACAAAACATAAAAGACACGTTAAATTTTAGAATAAAACAAAATTTAAAAGACAACGCACCTACATTTGGATTGGTGTTATTATTGATAATAAGTTGGATATTCGCCGCAAAATTAAACACAACAGATTTGATAATAAAAGCCGCAGTCGCAGTCATCATAATCTACTTGTATCAATCAGTAAAACAACTCTACATGTACATGCTACTTCAACCATTCACAGTAGGACTCAAAAGCAAAAACATCGTCTACTCAATATTAAACGCTTTTGAATCATTATTGTTCTGGGCGATAATATTCTTGCAAATAAAATTGAATTTCAACATAGGATTAGTAGCATTGGCAATCTGCATGATTTATACAGTTGTGGGATATTTCTTGGTGTTGGCAAAAGGAAATAGGACATTTAATTTGAGGAAAAGTTAGGAATGAAAAAGGCTATGAGCTCACGCTCACAGCCTTATTTTTCGTGTTGTTTGATTATATTTTCTAATCTATTGTATTCTTTTTTAAATCTCGGGTTTGTGGATTTGCTTTTCAAATCGTTTAAGTTTTTTCTTGCTGACACAAAATCATCATCGAATATGTTTTTCATTATATACAATTGTTTGATGTTTTCGCCGTAATTTGGGCTGTTTTCAAATTGTTTTAAAAGCTTTTCGTGTGTTGTGAATAGCTCATTAAACTTATTTTGCTCGTTCAATTTGAAGTGGGCGATCATTGTATTGAGCCAATATATCAATTGAAGGTCTTGGTTTTTTAACTGGTCTGCTTCAATTGTTTCATAAGTTGACAATGTTTTATTTGGTTCATTAAGTTCCAAATATCCCGCTCCCAAATTCATTTTCATTACTGCTTGAATGTGTTTGTTTTTGATTTTGGGAATTTTAGGTTCTAATTCATTGACGAAATCTTTGTATTTCATTTCTTCGAACAGTTTCATTGAATGTTTCAATTCGTTTGTTTTGTAGAAGAAATAAATTGTGTTCACTATTAAAATGACTGCCAAGACAATACCACCGATTATCCAATAATATTTAAGCATGACTTTGTCGTCGATTTTGAATATTAGTTTTATGATGAGCATAGCTATTCCTATTGCAAATGCTATGCCAAATAATTTTAGATATTTTTTCATGCGTACCTCGTTTATGCTATTTGAAAATATCAAATATACTTTTTGTAGTTTTGTTATAAATCTTGTTGTAAAGTGCTTTTTTGGGGTTTTTAAACCAGCCAATGCCTTTTTTGCCGTAAGTTGGGTCAATTGCAGACTTTAGTTGTCTCTTGTACTTTGAAGTTGTTCTTGCTTTTAATGATTTTTTCAAGCTAGCTGTTCTAAATCCTATTTTCATAAATGCCTACCTTAATATATATTATTTCTCTTATCTTTTAAACTATTTTTTGAATTTTTTAATTTATAATTATATTACATAGTTTTAAAGTTAGTTTGTCAAGTCTTTTTGCTATTTTTTAACTGGATGTAGCTGAGCGTCTGATTTTTTATCCACTTGTTTTTTTACTCCCTTTATAGTATAATTTTTATAAGTTAAAGCGAGTTAGGACTATAATAGTCCCAACTCAAGCAATTTTTGAACAAGCTTCAAAATTACGATAATTAAATTAATAACTGCTATTATTAATTTAATATTTAACTCGTGTTTTAAGCTTGTTTTTTATTGTTTTTTTATTCTTTTCTCTTTGTTTCTGATATTTTGTAATTTTTTACACTTGTTTTTTAACCATTTTTATAATATAATTTATCTATGAAATCTTTAACCTTATTCATGAGTCCACCTCCTAACTATTTTTGAATTTGTCGGGTGGCTCTGGATTATGGTTTTTTAGCTTACACTTATACTATGCACTTGTATAATTGTGTTATCAATACTTTTTTTATTGTCCTGATTATGATTTTTCAGTGTTTATGCCGTTGGTTCGGCTTTATTTTTTGCTTCCAAAAAGATATTCGAATTACTTTAGCTTTTACATTTAATTGATAATCGTTATTATATATTTATTATAATTCATTGGTGCGGATTTTCAATTGGGTTTTGTATTTGAAAATTTTGTGAGATAATAAAAATGGTGATATTATGTTGGAGTTTATGAGTTTGAATGATAAAAACATGATAGCTGTTCAAGGTGCTGGCGGGAAAACTTCGAGCGTTTTTTTGCTTGCAAATGAGTTCAAATCGATGAATGAAGCATCTCTTGTGAGTACGACGACGAAAATGGGGATTGTGAGTGAGGATAGATTTGATTATTT
Source organism: Finegoldia sp. P1-F-LS (assembly GCF_052932205.1). Taxonomy (NCBI): domain Bacteria; kingdom Bacillati; phylum Bacillota; class Tissierellia; order Tissierellales; family Peptoniphilaceae; genus Finegoldia; species Finegoldia sp. P1-F-LS. Next base: position 196,043 of record NZ_JBRFJH010000002.1, read on the forward strand.
GTACACATTCAATGAGAATGCGAAAATTGTAGATGGGAAAATATATTTCGCATCGAAATCACGTACCGACACAAAAGAAATCGGATTTGAACCTGAATTTTTCGACAAAATTTTTGGTGAGGGTTTGTTTTCCAATATAATTTTGGAAACGGATGGGGCAAAGACAAGACCTATCAAAGCTCCTCGAGAAGATGAACCTGTAAATCCTGTAAATATCACTCATTGTGTTGGTGTGATGGGGCTTGATAGCGTGAACAAGCCTTTTGACGAGAGATTTTGCCACAGAGTTGATTTTATGGAGAAAATTATCGGAAATCCCAAGATTTTGACAACAAAAAGCTACGCTGAAATCATCAATTCCAATAGTGGTCTGTTTAAAAATTCATATCATGCGAAAAAGTTTTTGATTTTGAATAAGGCAGACACACAACAAGATATTGAAAATGCGATGGATATTATTGAGAGAATTGATGTGGACGTGAAGATTTTTGTGATGAGTTTTGGGAAGATTATAAAAATATACTAGGAGAATTTTATGAATTTACTTGAAGATTTGAATTTTGATGAGAATCATATTATTAAGGATACAATTGTTAGAAATGAAAAGTTTGACATTCACAGGATCCAATCGAAAAACGAAACATCAGGGCCGTACAATCAGGATTTTGACGAATTTGTTGTCGTGATTAAGGGGGAAGCGATGTTGAATGTCGAAGGAAAAGATGTAAGACTCAAAGAAATGGACACGTATTTTATTCCGAAAAATGTAGTTCACGAAGTAAAAAGCACAAGTGATGAATGTGTGTGGCTGTGTTTTGCGATAAAATAGTTGACAATTGATTAAAGAGAGTATATAATAATTTGGTATGTAAAAGGAGTCATTTCCTTTTATGCAATACAGAAAGTCGCCGATGGCCGGGTGTGCGACGTGTCTAAATTCCCGGTGAGAAAACAATCGCTTTTTGGCAGCGATGTCCAAGTAGCCAAATATTGTAAATAAAGGAAAGGATGAATTGAATGAAAACTTATATACCTAAGAAAGATGACATCCAAAGAAAATGGTATGTAGTAGACGCAACAGATGTTGTTTTAGGTAGATTATCTACTGAAGTTGCTTCTATTTTAAGAGGAAAAAACAAACCAATGTTTACTCCTAATGCGGATGTTGGAGATTACGTAATCGTAATTAATGCAGAAAAAGTTAAATTAACAGGTAAAAAATTAGAACAAAAAGAATTAAGACATTACACAGGATACGCTGGTGGTCTTAAATCAATTACCTACAAAGACTTAATGCAAAAAGACCCAGAAAGAGCTGTAACTCATGCTATCGTTGGCATGCTTCCTCACAACTCTTTAGGACGTCAAATGGCTAAAAAATTAAGAGTTTACAGAGGCGCTGATCACGATCACATCGCTCAAAACCCTGAAGTTTTGGAAATTAAGTAGGAGGTAATTAAATGGCTAATAATAGATATCAAGGAACTGGTAGAAGAAAAACTTCTGTTGCTAGAGTTACTTTAGTACCAGGAAGTGGAAAATTCACAATTAACAAAAAAGATATAAGTGAATACTTTAACTTCGATACATTAAGAGTTATAGCTAAAGAAGCTTTGGAATTAACAAATAACGCTGAAAGCTATGATGTTACTGTTAATGTAAAAGGTGGCGGATACACTGGTCAAGCAGGTGCTATTAGACATGGTGTTGCTCGTGCTTTATTAGAAGTTGACCCAGACTACAGAGCTGAATTAAAAAGAGCAGGTTTCTTAACTAGAGACCCTCGTAAAAAGGAAAGAAAGAAATACGGCTTGAAAAAAGCGCGTAAATCTCCACAATTCAGTAAGAGATAGTTTTATCGAAATCAATCCCACAGATTTATGTCTGTGGGTTTTTTATTTGTGCAAAAATTATTAGAAATATATTGACGTATCACGTATTAGTACGTATAATAAAAGTGTCAGGAGGTAAAGTGCACATGCCGATGACACAAAAAGAAATGGTCAAACTTCTGAAACAACATGGATTCGTTGAGGTAAAAAGTGAGGGCAAAGGCTCACATATCAAAATGAAAAAACCAGGAGTAAGATCAATTCCTGTTCCTAAAGGTGAATTGAAAAAAGGAACGGAAAGACAAATATTGAAGCAAACATGGCTATTATAGCCTGCTACTTCAATATCTAATGGAGGTGTTTTATGTTAGTAAGTTATCCAGCATTGTTTTACAAAGAACCAGAAGGCGGATATTTTATTAATTTCCCTGATTTTGAGTATTCAGGAACGCAGGGCGAAGATATTTCGGATGCTTTATTCATGGCTAGTGATTGGTTAGGAATTACTGTAGCGGAATGCTTGGAAGAAGGAATAGATTTGCCTAAAGTTAGCAATATTAATGATTTGTCGCTAGATGGAAACAATCCTTTCAAAGATGATCCTGAAATTAATCTGGAATACGTTGAGAATGAATCATTTATTTCTATGATTTGTGTAGATGTAGAGAAATATTTTGAAAACACTAAATTAGTAAAGAAGACTTTATCCATACCAAAATGGGCGAATGATTTGGGTAACAGATTGAATTTGAATTTTTCAAAAGTTTTAACTGTTGCTATTGAAAATGAAGCTATAAAATAAATATTTTCAAAGGACTATTCTTTTTGATAGTCCTTTATTTTTTATTTGCGTAAAAAATTATTATTTCAAACTCCCAATCAATATATGATATACTTATTAAGTAAAAAGGTTGTGATTATTTTGAATATCGATATAATTTCGGTGGGTAAGGTTAAGGAAAAATACATAAAGCTAGGTATTGCAGAATTTTCGAAGAGATTATCTGCACACTGCAAGCTAAATATTATCGAGGTTGATGATTTGAGTGCTGCAGAGAATTTGTCCGACAGTGAAAAGGAAATTGTAAAGGACAAGGAAGCGGAGAAAATCATCTCTAAAATCAAGGATAGTCATTATGTGATTACTTTGGAAATTTTGGGAAATCAACTTACTAGCGAAAAATTAGCCGCAAAGATTGAAAACTTAACTGTTCAAGGCCATTCCAATATTTGTTTCGTGATCGGTGGATCGTTGGGACTGGGAAAAAGTGTACTTGATAGGAGCGATTATGCGCTTTCTTTTTCCAAATTTACATTTCCACATCAACTAATGAGACTGATTTTGTTGGAACAAATTTATCGTAGTTTCAGAATAATTAATAATTTACCATATCATAAGTGAGGATAAAATGAAGGGAAAAAAGACGACTGTTGCATTGGCTTTTCTTATCGTTATTTTATTGGGAGTGATTGGGTTTAAATACTCACAAATGTCTGGACAATCTCCAATTCAAGCATCACACAAAAATTCCCAAGTAAAAAATGCTGCACAATCAAATTCTCAATCAAAAGAAAAAGCTGATGACAAATCAGAAAAACCAAAAGAGAATAAAAATCTGGAAAAGAAAGAGATAACCATAACATGTTGGGGTGATTATATGAATCACATCACGCAAATTCGCCAAGCAAAGGCTACAAATTATGATTTTACGGATTCTTTTGCGGCTATTAAAGATATTGTGGGTAAGAGTGATTTGTCCGTAGTCAATTTGGAGACGACGATTGCGAAGGATACTTCAGATATGAGCGGTTATCCAGAATTTGCAACGCACGAAAACGTAATAAAAGCGTTAAAAGATACGGGTTTTGATGTTGTTAGCACTGCAAACAATCACGCATATGACAGAAGATTGAAGGGGATTGACCGCACGATAGAAATAATTGAAAAGTACGGTTTGAAAAGGACTGGTACGTTCAAGGAAAATGAATCGACCAATCCACTTATCGTAGATGTCAAAGGAATAAAGGTTGGATTTTTCTCTTATTCACAAATGCTCAATGGCTACGAAAAATTGATGCTAAATTCTGGAAGAGACACTGCTGTAAATTTGATTGATATGGACAAAATCAAAAAAGATGTTGATTATTTGAAGAAAAATCACGCCGATGTGATAATGTGCTACATGCATTGGGGAGAGGAATATTCTGATTATCCCAACTCTTATCAGAAAAACACATTCAAGAAACTTTCTGACATGGGAGTGGACTTGGTGATAGGATCTCATCCACACACAATACAAAAATCTGAAGTGATTGAAAACAACGGCAAGAAATCTTACTGTGTATATTCTCTGGGAAATCTAGTTTCAGATCAAAGAGAATCTTACGGACAATATTACGGAGTAGAAATCGGAGTGTACTCGGACATTAAAATCGAGAAAATTGGGGACAAGACAACTGTAAAAAGTTTCGAAAACAAGCCATATTATGTGGACAAATACACAGATAGTGTGACTACAAGATATGTCGTAGTTCCAGTTAAACAAGTCCTCAATTCAGAAATAAATTATCCGAGAAAAGATAAAATAATATCCAAATTAAACAGAGCAAATCAACATTACGAGAAAATATTTAACAAGGAGTAAAAATGGGAAATATAATACTTACTGGTGACAGACCAACAGGAAAACTACATTTGGGTCATTACGTAGGCTCATTAAAAAACAGAGTTATCATGCAAAACAAAGGCGATTTCGACAAGATGTATGTCATGATTGCCGATGCACAAGCATTGACAGACAACTTCAACAATCCAGACAAAGTTCGTGAGAATATCATTGAAGTTGCGCTTGATTATTTAAGTTGCGGAATCGATCCTAATAAAGTTACGATTTTTGTGCAATCACACGTTGAACAACTAACAGAATTGATGTTTTATTATATGAACTTGGTTACACTTTCAAGACTCGAAAGAAATCCTACAGTTAAAGCTGAAATCAAACAAAAGGAATTTGGAGCGAGCCTTCCTGTAGGTTTCTTGACTTATCCAATCAGCCAAGCAGCAGATATCACGCTTTTCAATGCAAATATAGTTCCAGTTGGAGAAGATCAGCTTCCAATGCTGGAACAAACACGTGAAATTGTCCGAACATTCAACAACTATTACTCAGAAGTTCTGGTTGAACCAAAAGCTGTAATTCCTGACAACAAAATCTGTTCCAGACTTCCAGGACTAGATGGCAAGGCGAAAATGAGCAAATCGTTGGGTAACTGTATTTATTTGTCAGATTCAGAAAAAGATGTCAAATCAAAAGTAATGAGCATGTTCACAGACCCTAACCACATTCAAATATCAGATCCTGGAAAGGTTGAAGGAAACACAGTGTTCACTTATTTGGATGCATTCTGTGTAGATGATGATTTCTCAGAATTTCTTCCAGAATATAAAAATTTGGACGAATTAAAAGATCACTACAGACGTGGTGGACTTGGCGATGTCAAAATCAAAAAATTCTTGAACAATATTTTGCAAAAAGAATTATCGCCAATCAGAGAAAAAAGAAAACACTACGAACAAAACATTCCAGAAATTTTCGACATGTTATTAAAAGGATCAGAAGATGCCAGAAAAGTTGGAGCAGAAACTTTGAAGAAAGTAAAAGCTGCAATGGGAATCAACTACTTCGAAGATGTGGAATTGATTAACAAACAACAACAAAAATACAAATAAATGTAGAATCAATCACTTCGGTGGTTGATTTTTTATTGCAATAAAGTATATTGAAATATAAGCAAAAATATAAACACGATTATAAATGTTAAAAATATATTGCAATTAATCGTGATTAGTGTTACAATGAATTCAACAAGATAAAGAATCTTGAAAATCAGTGCACAGATTAAAAAATGAAAAGGTGGTTAGATTATGAAATTTGAAATTGGTAATTTCAATGTCAAGGATGTAGTTTTCGGTGATAAGACAAAATTCGAGAACAACATTTTGACGATTAACAAACAAGAGGCAATCGAATTCATAAAAAGAGATGAGCATATTACAGAATGTGATATTGAGATTGCAAAACCAGGCGATGAAGTTCGTATAGTTCCTATTAAAGAAGCTGTTGAACCTAGAATTAGACCAGATAAGAGAGCAGTATTTCCATCTATCACTGGAGAATTAGTTCCAACTGGTGAAGGTAGAGTTCATGCTTTGAAGGGAGTAAGCGTTTTAGGCGTTGGAATGCATTGGGGAAGTTTTGGCGATGGACTTTTGGATATGTCAGGTGAAGGTGCCAACTATTCATACTTTTCACAATTAATAAACGTTTGCTTAGTTATTGACACAGACGAAGAATTTGAAAGACACGAACAACAAAAGAAAAATCATGCAATAAGATGGGCTTGCCACTTATTTGCTGAATACTTAGGAGAAACTGTTATAGATCAACAACCAGAAGAAATCGAAAAATATGAATTTACTCCTGTTACAAAAAGAAGTGACGAGGTAAACAAACTTCCTTCAGTTGTTTTGGTTATGCAACCACAATCACAAATGGAAGAATTAGGATATAATGATTTGATTTATGGTTGGGATATGAACAAATACCTTCCAACATTTATGAGTCCAACAGAAGTTTTGGATGGTTGTATTATTGGCGGAAGCTTCATGCCATGCTCTTCGAAATGGGCAACATATGATTTTCAAAACTTCCCAATAATAAAAGAATTGTTCAAAGAACATGGAAAATCTATTAACTTCTTGGGAGTTATAATGTCCAACTTAAACGTTTCTTTGGAACAAAAAGAAAGAGCGGCTATTTTTGTATCAAATATGGCAAAATCATTGGGAGCAGATGGTGCTATTGTTACTGAAGAAGGATATGGTAACCCTGATGCAGACTATGTAAGATGCATTTGCGCATTGGAAGATGTTGGAGTAAAAGTTGTCGGTATCAGCAACGAATGTACAGGACGTGACGGTAAATCACAACCATTAGTAGTTATGAACGAAAAAACTGATGCATTAGTATCTACAGGAAATGTTTCTCAATTGATTAGATTAAAACCAATGAAGAAAGTAATTGGTGAATTGGAAGCATTGGCAAGAGACGGATTGTCTGGCGGATGGGCAGGCGATGAAATATTAGGACCATCTGTAAAAGAAGACGGATCTGTAATTATGGAAAACAATGCTATGTTCTGTGGAGATCAAATAGCAGGTTGGTCAAGAAAAACTATGAAAGAATATTAGGAGTGAAGCTATGAAAAAAGCTATTGTATATATAAATCAATTCTTCGCTGGTATTGGTGGAGAAGATAAGGCAGATTATAAGCCAGAAATAAGAAATGAATTAGTAGGTCCAGCATCAGCGTTCAATTCAATGCTTGATGCAGAAGTTACACATACAATTATTTGTGGGGATAACTACATTGGTTCTAACCCAGAAGAAGCAACAGAAGAAATATTGGGATTTTTAGCAGGATTAGACTTTGATTTGTTCGTAGCAGGTCCTGCATTCCAAGCTGGTCGTTACGGTGTTGCTTGCGGTAGAATTTGTAAGGCTGTTAAAGAAAAATTCGGCGCAAAAGTAATTACATCAATGCATCCAGAAAATCCAGGCGTTGAAATGTATAGAAAAGACATGGTTATTTTCAAAGGTGGTAAGTCTGCCAGAGAAATGAAAGAAGATGTAAAAGCTATTTCAAACTATGCAAATAAATATTTGAATGGAGAAGAACTAGGATCTGCAGCTGAGGAAGGATATTTCTCTCAAGGAATCAGAAACCAATACTTCAATCCTGAAATGAAACCAGCAGCTCAAAGAGGCGTTGAGATGCTTATTAAAAAATTAAACGGAGAAGAATTTGTTACTGAGCTTCCAATTCCTGTTAAAGATGTAATAGAACCAGCAGAACCTATCAAAGATTTGAAGCATGCGAAAATAGCTTTGATGACAACAGGTGGAATTGTTCCTGTAGATAACCCAGATAGAATTCAATCTGCATCTGCTACTAGATGGGGAAAATACGATGTAACAGGAATGGACAGGTTAAAATCAGGCGAATTTAAAACAATTCACGCAGGATTTGATCCGGCTGCAGCAAATGCCGATCCTAACGTAATTATGCCAATCGATGTTTTGAGAGATATGGAAGGTAAAGTTTACGGAGAGCTTCACAAATATTTCTATTCAACAGTTGGAACTGGAACTACTCAAGCAGAAGCTGAAAGAATGTCATCTGAAATTCTAAAAGAATTGCAAGAAGCCAATGTTGACGGGGTTATAATGACTAGTACCTGAGGTACATGTACTCGCTGCGGTGCAGCGATGGTAAATGTGATTGAAAAAGCTGGTATTCCAATTGTTCAAATGTGTAACTTGGTTCCAGTAGCTCAATCAGTTGGTGTTAATAAAATTGTACCAACAATTTCAATTCCTTATCCATTAGGAGACCCAGCTACAGGTAAAGATGTTCAATGGAATTTGAGACATCACAGAGTAGAAGTAGCATTAAATGCTTTGACAGAAAAAATAGAAGAACCAAAAGTTTATACGGTTTAAGAAATGAAGGGGGATTAAATTCCCCCTCCTATATAATGGAGAATTGATATGAATAATAAAAAAAGAAATACTGTTTATATAATTTCCATGTTAATTAGTGTTGCAATAGCTGCATGGGGAATTTTGGGATCAAAAAGTTTCGAAAATGCTGCAAACGCTTTGATGAAAGCAGTAACAGTTAATATGGGATGGCTATATTTAATAGCAATGCTTACATTTGTAGTTTTTGCATTAATAGTAGCATTTTCAAAATACGGTAATATAAAATTGGGAGCTGATGATTCAAAACCAGAATATTCTACGCTTTCTTGGTTTGGAATGTTGTTTGGTGCTGGTATGGGAATAGGACTTGTATTTTATGGAGTTGCAGAGCCAATGGCACACTTCGTTGCTCCGATTGAATCGATAAAAGCAGGAAGCGCGGAAGCGGCGAATTTCGCAATGAGAGCATCATTCATGCACTGGGGAATTCATCCATGGGCCAACTATTCGATAATAGGGCTTGGACTTGCATATTTCCAATTTAGAAAAAACAAACCAGGTTTGATTTCTACACTTTTCATCCCATTACTTGGAGAAGAAAAAGTTAATGGACCTATTGGAAAAACAATAGATATATTTGCAGTTATCGCAACTATTGCGGGAGTTGCAACATCTCTAGGAATGGGAACTTTACAAATCAATTCAGGATTGACTCATTTATTCAACATTCCAAATAATCAAATGACTTGGTTAATCATTATAATAATAATTGCAGTTATATATATTTGGACTGCTGTATCAGGAATAGACAAAGGAATTAACTTGATTTCGAACATAAATCTAATACTTGCAGGAACTGTTCTTTTGGTATCATTTATTGTAGGACCTAAAATTTTGATGCTAAATTCATTTACAAGTGGTATTGGAGCTTATCTGAACAATTTCTTCACAGATTCACTTGCTATTAATCCATTTGGTAAAAATGATTGGCTTCTAGGATGGAGAATATTCTACTGGGCATGGTGGCTTGCATGGGCTCCATTTGTTGGTACTTTTATTGCGAGAATTTCCAAAGGAAGGACTGTTCGTGAGTTCATACTTGGAGTTTCAGTTGCGCCGGCGTTTGCATCTATAGTATGGTTTTCAGTTTTTGGACCATTGGGATTGAACCTAGCGCAAAAGATGCCATTTGATAAGGTAAAAGAATTGGCTGCAAATTCAGAATTAGCTTTGTTTAAAGTATTTGCAGAATATCCAATGGGAACCTTCCTTTCAATTGTAACGGTAGTTTTGTTGTGTACATTCTTTATTACATCAGCAAACTCAGCAACTTTCGTATTGAGTATGCTTAGTCAAGATGGCGATTTGAATCCAGCAAGCAGCAAAAAATTAGTATGGGGAGTTTTGCAAGCAGTTATTGCATACGCACTACTACTTTCAGGTGGACTTAAAGCATTACAAACAGCGTCTGTTGCAGCAGCTTTCCCATTTATATTTATAATGCTTTTGATTTGCGTTGCGATTATAAAAGCATTCAAGACAGAAAAATTATAGTTATAAATTTCGAAAAGAGCTTGTCGTATTGGCAAGCTCTTTTGTTTGACACTTAATAAACAACTACATAAATGATATAATTATATTTATAAAATATTGGGAGGATACTGATGCTCGATACGAAGAAAAAATTAACGAAACACAAAAAAAATATGATAAATGGATTCATGAATTGCACGAAAAAAATTATTCGTGAACAAGGAATAGACGCTGTTACTATACGAAAAGTAGCTGAGTGCAGTATGATGAATAGCGCTACAATTTATAATTATTTCGAAAATTTGGATCATCTTATTATATTTTCGATAATGGATCAATTAGAAGATTACATTAAAGCTTTGCCAGATGCTATCAAAGATTGTGATAATTCATTAGATAAGTTCTACGCTATATGGGATTGCTTTGTAAAATATTCTTTTAATAGTTCCGATGCGTATATGAGATTGTTTTTTTCGAATTTAGAAAATCAAATAGAGTATTACATTGAGCAATACTACAAGATTTTTCCAATGGAATTGAATACTGAAGATTATCCAGATGATGTTATTGATATGTTGAATTCTAGTGCTATTTTCACAAGAAACATATATATCATGAAAGATTTTGTTGCTGAAGGCATAATTGACGAGAAAGATTTGTACGATATTAACAATATTATGATTTTTACTTACGAAGGATTACTTAGAAGAGTTAATTCTGGAGTTTTGGACATCGACAAAGGGATTTCGATGTTTAATAATTATATTAGAAAGATAATAAATTTATTCAAAAAATAAGTTTATATCAAATAGAATTTAAATCGAATCACTTGCTTAAAAATATTATTTAAGGGTATAAATAAATAATGAAAGGAAGATTTTTATGTTAAGAACAAAAGTAGGATCTAGATTATATAATGTAAATGAAGCTATTAAGCTTGGAGAAATTGCGATAGCTAGCTTGAATGAGGTGCAATCTTATTTGGGTACAGCTTCAGGATGGGGAATTTTCGATATTTTCAAGGGTAAGACTATTACTACTATGATTAAACGCTCGAATTTGAAAAAGGCGAAGAATCAAGCTAAGAAGGCTGATTTGGCGATTAGAAAGTTCAACAATATTATGATTGATTTGGATAAGAAACCAAGTGTTGGTTTCAGATATAAAAAGACATTTTTCTTGGCGGATTATTTTGATAACAAATTTTTCGATTCTGTTATTCAAATGCAAATTTTATCTAACAAGAAAAATTGTGAAAACGCCATCAAACAATTGAAAAAAGAAGTGTATAATTTACAAAAGGAAAAAATGAATTTGATGAACGAATAACTTTTATGTTTTTACAGGGGGTATTATGTTAAAAGAATTTAAGAAATTCATTACTGAAGGTAATGTAATGGATTTGGCAGTTGCCGTTATCATGGGTGCTGCTGTTAAGGAAATGGTGGATGGACTTATCAATGGTCTTATCGCGCCTTTGATTGGGGCAGCAACAGCAGGTGTCAACATGAAGGAAATGGCTGTTACAATTGCTGGAGTTAAGTTGCAATACGGTTTGTTCTTGGATGCTTTGGTTAAATTTATTATTATTGCATTCGTAGTTTTCATTATGGTTAAAGCTATTAACAAGGGTCGTGATTCTTTGCATAAAGAACCGGCGCCAGAACCAACAACAAAAACTTGCCCATATTGCAAGAGTGAAATAGACATTACTGCTACTAGATGTCCACACTGTACATCTGAATTAACAGAATAATAATTCAAAAGAGGATAATTGTATCCTCTTTTTTGTTGTTTTTGTGTTATACTGAAGACATAATAATTTATAATAAGGAGATAGAAATGAAATACGATTTTGAAACTATTAGTGACAGAAACGAAATGGGTTCTAGAAAATGGGAAATTAGAAGCGAACAATTTCCAAATTTGAAAAAAGATGTTGTTCCATTTAGTTCAGCTGATATGGAATTTAAAAATGCACCGGAAATTATCGATGGTTTGAAAAAACGCTTAGATAATTTGGTTTTGGGATATTGTGCTCCTACAGAAAGATTTTTCAACAGTATTATCAATTGGGACAAGAAACACCACAATGCAGATATAAAAAAAGAATGGATTGTTGAAGTACCAACTGTTGTTAATGGATTTTTCGCTGCAGTAAGTGCCTTTACTAAAAAAGGTGATTCTGTAATGATTATGAGACCAGTGTATGGTCCATTCAGATTAGCTATTGAAATGAACGATAGGGTAATGACAGATGTTGCCTTGATTTCTGATGAACGCAATAATTACTCAATTGATTTTGAAAAATTTGAATCAGAATGTAAAAAAGATGAAAACAAGATGGTTATTCTTTGCAATCCTCACAACCCAGGAGGAATTTTGTGGAGCAAGGATGATTTGGAAAAAGTAATCAAGATTGCAAACGAAAATGATGTGGTTGTAGTTGTTGATGAGATTTGGCAAGATATTGTTATGCCTGGAAACACTCACACATCTGTGCTTTCATTGGATAGAAAATTAATCGAAAAAGCTGTAGTGTGTCAATCTGCTACGAAATCTTTTAACCTGGCTGGACTTTGCTGCGGTTACACAATTATCTCCGATCCTGAAATGATGGAACAATACAAGAAGACTTTGGATGTTATGAGAAGTAACGCTGTCAATGTTATGGGACTTGAAGCTACACAATTGGCTTTTGATAATGCAGAAGATTGGCTAAATGAAATGATCAAAGTCATCGATACTAACCAAAAAATCGTCTACGATTTCTTCAAAGAAAAATATCCTAAAATTATCGTAAATCATCTTCAAGCAACTTATGTTATGTGGATGGATTTCAGATGTTTGGGATTAAGTGGCGATAAGTTGATGCAAACTTTGGTAGACAAGGCTGATTTGGTGTTTACTGACGGAAGATTCTTCGGTGAATGCGACGGATTTGTGAGATTTAACGTTGCAGCGCCAACACATTTGATCAAAGATGCACTAGCTCGTTTGGACAATTTACTACAAGAAATATACAAATAAAAAAATTTCCCGAAACTCGTTTGAATTTCGGGATTTTTTTTATTTTCGATTATTTTATGTTCAAAAATTGTTGCATAAATTCGAAAGGACCATTATCCACTTGTACTTTTGGATTGTTGATGGATGTGTCTTCTTTTGAATTTAATGAAATGTTCATTTTTTCAGCATCCTTTGATTTAGGAGTGGACTTCAAATGGACATCGTATGATTTATCTTTGAATTCGAATGACAAATTGAACATATCTTCTTTGTTAGTTGTTTTCAAAGTGTTGATTTTGTCTTCGAATTCTTTTTGAGATTGTTCTGATTTAAGATTGTTTTCAATTTCTTGAAGTTTTTGTTGTTCTTGGTCTGTAAGCTCGCTTCCCTTGGCAAGTTTGGCGTATTCTTTGAAGTTTTTCAATAAAGTTTTTCTTGAATACTCCATAACTTTTGCCCATTGTTCACCAGTCAAATTCACAGAATATTTGTGGTTACCATCATCAGTAACTTTCAATTCTTTGTTGTCAATCACGAAATCTTTTGCGATTTTGATTTGGAATTGTGTATTAGATGATAAAAGTGGCATGAAAATTGTGAAGTCTCTTACAGTTGTAGCTTGAAAGTTTTGTTGTGTTAATTTTTGCAAAATTTCTGTAACATTGAAGTACAAATTCTTTTTAATCAAGGCTTCCTTCATTTTTCCTGGAAGATTGTTAGCGAATGCATCGTAATTCAAATACGCTTTTCCATCTTGGATTGCGAAGTGAAGTTCTCCCAAATTATTGCCTTGGCCAGCTAATTGTGCGACATCACTTGTAACAGTTGCCATTGCAACTCCTGTTTTCTTGTCTTGTGTTGCAGTGACTTTTATTTCTTTTAGCTTGGAAGTTTCGTTCTTAAATTCATAAGATTGGTTCTTCCATTCAGTTGTTTTTCTAAAATCGTTTAATAAGCTCACTTTTTCTTTTGTTTGAGAGCAAGCACTTAAAGTTATTACCATAAGTAGTGATAATAACACTAATGTAAATTTCTTTTTCATAAATTCCCCCTGACTATATTATTATAACAGATTTGGGCAAATGTTTTTAAACATTTCACAATTGTAGACTTATTGTAATAAAATGTTGAATTTTGAAGTATAAAATGACAAATAAATAGTTGAAATATAGAAATGTTGGATTATAATTAAATTGAGATAATAAATTTGAAAAATATTAGGGGGTTCATATGGTAGTAGGTAAATTAAAAAAAACAATAACACTTGTTATTATGATGTTGTTACTTTTATCGTCTTGCCAAAAAAATGAAATTAAAAACGATGAGAAAAAAGCAAATCAAAACGAGACAGTAAAAGTAGATATTGACGAAAAGGATAAAGCTAATATAAACAAAATTGTAAAAACCTTCATAGTTGAAAAATACCACAAGACGGAAAAAGATACGAATAAAATTAGATTGAGTGAAAGCCTTGAAAAATTTTTAGCTAAAAAACCTGATAATAAGTATTATGAATTATCCAAACTGGAAACATTGGATTTTTATAAAAATAAGGATAAAATTATGGTCTTAGTGAAGACCTGGATTTCTACTAAGGACCAAAAATCTGGAGAAGGCGCGATAATGAGGATTTTAATATCTGAAAACAAGGATGGGTATGTCGTAGAAAAAGAAGTGGATGAAGATAATATAGAATCGAGAAATTATCAAACAAAACTATCCCCAAAAGATATCAAACATTATCTTAAAAAATCATTGATAATGAATGGGGAAAACATATCGGATTCAGAGATAGATAAAAAGATAAAAGATATTGATGTGTTAGATTTTTACTCATATATTGGAATGTTTGAAGTTCAAAAAAGTAAAGAAACTAATGACGATTTAATCCATGTTTTAGAAAATCATGAATACAAATAATTAAAAAAGGAAAGTTCATCAAAAAGAACTTTCCTTAATTTTTTGTTATTTTAATTTTTCTAATAATTTTAATGTGTAATCGTACATTCTTTGAGTAGATTCAATTCCCAAATGTTCCAATGGAGTGTGAGCTCCGAAAATATCTGGACCGAAACTAATCATATCGCAATCAGGAAGAACGCCTTTCAACAAACCACATTCCAAACCTGCGTGGATTGCAGTTACATTAGCTTTCTTGCCAGTCATTTCTTCGTACAATGCTGGAGCAACCTTTGCCAATTCTCCATCAGTGTTGAATTCCCATGCTGGATATTCTTTTTCGATAACAGTAGTTCCGTGAGTCAAATAAGCTAATGATTTGATCTTGTCGAACATATTGTGAAGTTCGCTTTCTACAGAACTTCTTACACAACAAGTAACCTTGATTTGTTCGTCGTCTGCTTCAACAACACCAACGTTTGAACTTGTTTGAACCAAACCTTCGATGTCTTGTGAAGTTGAAATAACATCGTTGATTAACAAATACAAGAATTTAACGATAGATTGAGAAGTTTCTTTTGAATAAGAAAATTCTGTTTTTTCTGTTTCTTTAATATCCAAAACCAAGTTAGGATCTGTTTTTCTACCTTCGTGACGAACGTATTCTCCAATTTCGTTTAAAATATTCATTGCTTTGTCCAAATCATCAACAGTGATGATAGCGTGAGCATTCTTTGCGATGGCATTGTGTTTTGATCCACCGGAGATTTCTTGCAATCTAAAATCCATTTCCAAAGCAACTTTGTTCAAAAGTCTTGCCATTACTTTGATGGCGTTTTTGTTTTGTTTTTGAATTTCAAGACCAGAGTGACCACCATTCAAACCAGAAAGAGAAATTTCAATAGCTTTTGACAAGCCTTCTGATTTTTCGCTCTTGAAAGTCGTGATAGCATTTGCTCCACCAGAACAGCTTACAATGAAGTCTCCTTCAGTTTCAGTGTCGATGTTTAACAAACGAGTTCCGCTCAAATGTTCAGCAGTCACACCGTTTGCTCCGTCCATTCCACGTTCTTCATCAATTGTTACGAGAACTTCCAATTTTGGATGAGCAACATCATCAGAATCCAAAATAGCTAAGCAAAAAGCAACAGCGATTCCATCATCTGCTCCTAAAGTTGTGTTATCTGCATAAACATATCCGTCTTTAACGTGCATTGAGATAGGATCTTTTAAGAAATCGTGGTCTGAATCATCAGTCTTTTCGCAAACCATGTCCATGTGTCCTTGCAAAATAACAGGTTCTGAATTTTCGTAACCTTTTGTAGCGTCTTTTTTGATAATTACATTGTTAAGATGATCTTGGTATACTTCAAGTCCTCTTTCCTTTGCAAAACTAACCAAAAAATCTGAAACGCCTTTTTCATTTCCCGAACCACGAGGAATATCGTTTAATTGTTTGAACCAATGAAACACATTCTTTGGTTGTAAATCTTCATATCTTTGCATGAGTAACCTCCTATTTATATTCTTCCTTTATTATAACTCTTTTACATTATTTTGTAATCTAATTGACAAGATTATTTACAATATTTACGATAATATCCATACCATTAGAGATATCATCATAGCTCATCTTCGCAAATCCAATCAAAAACACATTAGTGTTCATGTTTTTATCCAAATAAAAATCATCGATAGGAATGACATACACAGAATTTTCTTTCAAAGTTTTCAACAAAACATCACTGTCAATCCTCTTATCGACCTTGATTACGACAGATGTGCCACAATCAGTTTTCTCAAAATTAATGAATTTGCAGCCGTTAATTTTCGAAAAAATAATTTCGTATTTTTTTGCGTACACCTTCTTCATTTGATTGACCTGCTTTTCAAAATCTCCGCTGTCGATAAACTTGGACAACGCAGATTGAACGAAAATCGACACAGGACATCTCTCAGATTTTAATACAGAATAAAATTTCTTAATCAGATTTTTAGGCAAAACCATAAAACTCACACGCATTGCAGGAGTTACCGTACGTGAAAAATTCCCAATGTAAATCACCTTATCATTCACATCCAAAGTTTTTAATGGGGAGATAGGACGAAGCTTGTATTTGAATTCTGCATCGTAGTCATCCTCAATTATGTAGCGATTATTTTTTTCGTAAGCCCAATTCAACAAATCAATTCTTTTATTAATAGGCATAATCGCAGAAGTAGGAAACTGATGAGAAGGAGTCACGCTTACAACATTTGCATTTGTTTGTTTGAGAAAATCTATGTCAATCCCATCTTCATTCACATTAATCGGCGTGCTGTCGAAATTATTGTAGAAACCAATTCCGTGATATGCATATCCAGGATTTTCGAAACCAAAAACGGGATTGTTAAGAAGATTTTTAATCAAAATCAACAACTCGTTGCTGCCGGAACTCACGACAATTTGATTGGGATTCACGATAATTTCTCTGAAATCTTTCAAATAATTTGAAATAGAACGCCTTAACGAAAATAATCCCAAACCATCGACTTTTCCCAAAATAGCATCATCATCTTCATTAATTGAATCCCTGAAAGCTTTTCTTATCTGCTTGTATTTAAAACACGATTTATCCACACCTGAAAATGAAAAATCATACTTGAAAGTATTCTTCTCCTCAACAATCATATCCTCTTCATCAAAGCTTGTATCGTTTTGCAAAATATGACCAGATTTTTCTACAAAAAACCCACTTCTCTCACTGGAACGAATGTAGCCTTCCTTTTCCAATTGATAATAGGCATTGGACACAGTGTTTATCGAAATATTCAGCTCATTCGATAATTTTCTAATAGAAGGAAGCTTGTCATTAGTCTTCAATTGTTTCGTGTTAATCTTTTCTTTTATAGAATCGTAAATTTGATTATACAAATAATCCTTGTCGTTTAAATTTATGAACATAAAATCCTCCGTTGGATTAAGTATAACACATCTGTACCCATAAAATTATTTTATTTTGCTACTATAATTAGATGCAATTTGCATGTATTATAAAGGCGAGGTGATTTTAATGGATATAAATGAAAAATTAAAGGGCGGAGTAATAATGGATGTAATCAATGCTGAACAAGCGAGGATTGCAGAAGCAGCAGGAGCGGTAAGTGTAATGGCACTTGAAAGAGTTCCTGCAGATATTAGAGCTGCTGGAGGAGTTAGCAGAATGAGCGATCCTAAAATGATTGAGGAAATTATGAAAGCTGTCAAAATTCCTGTGATGGCAAAAGTTAGAATTGGTCATTTTGTTGAAGCGCAAATTTTGGAATCGTTGGGAATTGATTACATTGACGAATCAGAAGTTTTGTCTCCGGCAGATGACAAATATCATATCGACAAATCAAAATTTAATACTCCTTTTGTTTGTGGAGCGAGAAATTTATCGGAAGCTTTACGAAGAATCAAAGAAGGCGCCAAGATGATTAGAACAAAAGGTGAAGCTGGAACAGGAGATGTTGTCCAAGCGGTTACACATATGAGACAAATCATGGGCGAAATTTCATTGGTGAAGTCTTTGAAGGAAGATGAATTGTACGACAAAGCAAAAGAAATGGGAGTTTGTTTTGAATTATTGAAATACGTTCACGAAAACGGAAAATTACCTGTACTTAATTTTTCTGCAGGTGGAGTTGCAACTCCTGCTGATGCGGCGTTGATGAGACAATTGGGAGCTGAAGGTGTGTTTGTTGGTAGTGGAATTTTCAAAAGTGGAAATCCTGAAAAACGTGCCAAAGCTATCGTAAAGGCTGTGGAAAATTACAATAATCCTGATGTATTGCTTGAGGTGAGCAAAGATTTGGGAGAAGCAATGGTGGGAATTAATCCAGATGAGATAAAAGTAATTATGGCTAATAGATAAAACGAAATAAACTAAACAAAGGCTACCTGAAAATTGGTAGCCATTTTTGGTTTATTACAAGTCTAAACTTTTCCATAATTCAGAAATTGGTTTGCTATTTTTTTCATCATTTAGGTAATCTTCATAAGCTTTTTCAGCTAAGATTATGTCGTATTCATCTTCAATTTTTTCGAATAAAGCATTTTTAAAAGCGTCTTCCAAAGTAATAGAATGATTTTTCGCATAATTTTTCGCGAGAATCATTTCTTCTTGAGTTAATTGAATATTAATTTTCATAATGCTACACTCCTTTATACATATTTTACTTCAATATCTAAATTTATGATATCATTTTCTTTAAATTTATTGTAATAGCTAGAAGTATTTACTATAATTATTAATGAAAGGGGTAGAAAATGAAAAAACTAACTACATCAAAATTTTTATTAGATAATAAATCTAAATTACAAGAAATTATAAAAAATTTGGAAACTGATTTCAAATACGTTTCTATTTTGGGTTGCGATGTTGATGGGGCAAGTTATTCTGTGACTACATCAGCAATTTCATTAAATCCATCTCCTGATTATCAAAGAGGATTTGTAATCAGAGTGTACACTGATTTGGGATTTAGTGAGTATTCATTTAACGAAGTGAATGTAGATGAAGTATGCGAAAATGTCCGCAAAATCGCACTTGAAGATCGTAAAAAAATCGTCGAAGGCTTGGACAGAGTAACTTACGACAGACTTCCAAATGACGACGAAATCGTAAAAGAAAAAATCACTGAAGTTGAAAACTTACCAGAACAAGATAATCCTGAAAAAATTATCACTACGTTACAAAAAATTCACGACGAAGTTAAATCAAAATACGAAAAAATCGTTCAACTTTCTTTGAGATTGAATATTACGCAAGTTAACAAAATTTTCTTATCCAAGAATAAAGATTTGTACCAATCTTACGCTTATTCAACAGGATTTGCAATGGCAGCAGCAACTGATGGAAAGAATACTAAATTAGATTTTATTTCTAGTTCTGGATTGTGTGGAAGTGAATTGATTTCTGAATTCGAAAAAGCAGCGGATGATGCTTGTAGAAGAACTGAAGAATTACTTACAGCAGACAGAGTTGTTCCTGGAGAATACGACATAATTTGCGATCCTGATTTTACAGGACTTATCGCTCACGAAGCTTTCGGCCACGGAGCTGAAATGGATATGTATGTAAAAGAACGTGCAAAAGGAAAAGAATACCAAGATAAGAGAGTTGCAAGTGACAAGATAATCATGCACGACGGTGCGACTGCTTTCGACGAAGTGTCAAGCTATTTATTCGATGACGAAGGAAACTTGGGAAGAGATACTGTGATTATTGACAAGGGAATTTTGCGTCACGGAATGTGCGATGAATTGTCTGCGATTTTGTTGGGACAAGAATCCACAGGAAATGGCAAGAGAGAATCTTTCAAGAGAAAAGTATACACTCGTATGACTAATACTTTCTTTGAAGCGGGCGAAGATTCTGTTGAGGATATGATTAAATCTGTTGACAAAGGATATTTGTTGGAAGGTTTCTCATCAGGAATGGAAGATCCGAAAAACTGGGGAATTCAATGCGTTGCAATGAAAGGCCGTGAAATTATAGATGGCAAATTAACAGGCAAAATCGTAAGCCCAGTTTATTTGACAGGATATGTTCCAGATTTATTGCAATCAATCACACAAGTTTCCAATGGACTTGTACTTTCTGGTGGAGGATATTGTGGAAAAGGCTGGAAAGAATGGGTTAAGACATCGACTGGTGGATCATACATTAAGGCAAAGGGGATTTTAAGTTAATGGAAAGATTAATTAATATATTAAAACAAAATGAAAAAATTACCGACTGGATAGTTGTCAACACTGTGTCCAAATCTAACGAAGTTTTTTTGATAAAAGACAAGGTGGACATGAATAGAAGTTGCGTGACTAACGAAACATCTGTGAGGGTGTTCGTTGATTTTGAAGAAAACGGAGACAAATTCAAAGGTGACAGCACAGTTGTGTTGAACTTAAATGACAGTGAAGACGAAATCAAAGAAAAAATCGACAGAACTGCTTTTGCAGCGAAATTTGTCAAGAACAAATACTACGAACTTCCAGAAAAAGAAGAAGGATATGCTACATTAAAAGACATCAAAGTGTGTGAAGATTTGACAGATAATTTCAAAAAAGTTCACGATGTTATCTACAAAGATTACGGCTACCAATCAAAAGTAAATTCCTGCGAAATTTTCGCCTACGAAAATCACAAGCATGTCGTTACATCAAAGGGTGTGGATGTAGAATATCCATCTAACAAGTTTACGTTTGAAATCGTAACTGATTGTAACATTGGTGATGAACCTGTCGAAATATTCAACGGATATGATTTGACAAGTATTGATTATTCGAAAATCGAAGAAATTGTCGACAAACAACTTTTGGAAACTGAAAAAAGATCAAGCGCCGTTAGAAATGAAAAAATGGAAAATATGAGAGTACTTTTATCAAACGAAGCTGTCGAAGAATTCTTGTATTACTATTACGACCAAGCGAGAGATGCCATGATTTATCAACAAATCAGCTCGGCAAAATTAGGCGAGAGATTTTTCGGAGAAAATCCAAAAGTAAATTTCAACATGAAAATCAATCCGATTTTAGAGACATCAATCAACAAAAGACCTGTCGATTCAGAAGGTAAAAAACTTGTGGAGTATGATTTGTACAAAAATGGTGTCGTTGAAAATTTAGTTACTAATGCAAAGTTCAGTTACTATTTGAATGTTAAAAACATGGGACAATCGCCAGTTTTCGAGGTGTGTGGTGGAGATATTTCTGTGGAAGAATTAAAATCACAAGATTACATTGAAGTGTTGGCGTTCTCATCATTTTTGATGGACAGCGCTACAGGAGATTTCGGTGGAGAATTCAGACTTGCAAGACTTGTAAAAGATGGTGTGGAATCATTCATAACAGGTGGATCAATTTCATTAAATGTAAAAGACATACAAGATTCTATGATTTTCTCAAAAGAATTGAAATCTCGAAAGAACAGCTTAGCTCCAGCAGTTATTGCATTCGATAATGTAACAGTTGCAGGAAAATAAGGAGGTAAAATTGAAACAAAAAGATAGATTTGGAGTGTTGGAATTATATGCGTATTGTATTGGATATATTTTGTTAATAACAATTTACAGATTTTTCAAGACAAATGAGTTTGATGCTGTAGGATTTTTGAAAATAGCAGCTACAATTTTTGTAGTAGCATCGGCTACGTTTGCAATTTTCAATAAAGGATCATTCAAGAAAACATCTTCTGATTACAAATTACCTATGATAATGATAACGGCTGTAGTGTCTATTCTAGTTTCGGTATTTATATTCTAAAAAAATAAAGGTTTGAACATTGGAAACCCAATATTCAAACCTTTTTTAAATTCCGAGAACAAATTCGTCGTCGTTGTGAATTGTTTTAACCAAAAATCCTGATTTAGCCAAGAAATAAGTCGTAGTTAATGTGGATAAAACATCAGACACTGGCATCGCTGACCACACGCCTGTAAGTCCGAAAAGTTTTGGGAAAATCAACATCAACGGCAACAAATAAATAAGTTGTCTTGTCATTGTCAATATGAAACCAATTTTTGGTTTGCCGATTGCTTGGAACAATGACGATCCAATTATGGAATATCCAAGCATGAAAATCATCGAATTGTAAATTCTAAGTCCAGGAATTGCGATGTCCTTGATGACTGCATAATCTTCAGGTCTTGAAATAAAAATCTTCACCAATAAATCTGGCCTAATCATTGTGAATGCCCAATTCAAAACCATGTACACAGTTCCTGCAACAACTGCAATTCTTAGAGTGTGCTGAACACGTCTGTATTTGTGCGCTCCGAAATTAAATCCTAAAATTGGTTGGATACCTTGGTTAATACCGAAAATCGGCATGAATGCAATTTGTGAGACACTGTAGATAACACTCATAGATGATGTCGCCAAATCTCCACCGTAAATTTTAAGGGAATTGTTGAAAATAATATTAATACCACTAGCTACAAGTTGCATCGCAAATGGTGACACTCCTAGTGCGAAAATTTGCTTGCAAAAATGAAAATCGAGTCTGAAAGTTTCCTTAGTCAAACGCAATAACGCACGATCTGAAAGGAAATATCTCACAACCCAAATACTAGATAAAACTTGACCGATAATTGTCGCCCAAGCAGCACCTTTAACTCCCATTTGCATTGGGAAGATGAATATATAATCCAAAATAATATTGGAAATCGCACCGATAAACATCGTTACCATCGCAGCTCTAGGATTGCCTTCTCCACGAATGAAATTGTTCATCGCAAAACCAACCATTTGAAAAGGCGCACCATACAAAATAATTTTTCCATAATCGTAAGCGTAAGGCATCAAAGTGTCACTTGCACCGAAAATCTTCAAAAACCATTTTAAATTTAAAAGAAAAATCCCTGATATCAAAACCCCAAAAATAATAGATAAAACCATAGACGTGCCGAGGATTATTTCTGATTCTGTTTTCTTGCCTTCACCGAATTTAATTGAAGAAAGTGAATTGCCACCCACACCAATCAACATTCCGAATGCCATCAAAAATAAAAAAATCGGGAAAATCAAATAAACGCCACCAATGGACATTTGATTTACACCGGCACCAAGGAAAATTCTATCTACAACATTGTACAAAGCTTGAACCAACATTCCAACAGTCGCTGGAACTGAAAATTTCCAGATTAATTTTGGAATGGATTCATTGCCGAGAAGTTTTGATCGTTGTTCGTTTAAATTTTCTATAATAATCGCCCCCTAATCAAAATAATACATGCTATTATACATTAAACAACAAACATAATCAATGATTTATAAAAACTTTCAATAAATAACTAAAGCAATTAAAATGCCATTATGATAATATAGATGTAGAATAATAATAAAAAGGATGATCACATGAAAATACTACACGTAATCGCACAACTTCCGAAGCAAACTGGAAGTGGCGTTTATTTTACAAATGTAATTCAATTTATGCAACAAAACCATGAAAATGCTGCTGTTTTTGGAATACAAGATGATATAAAATTAAACTTGGATGAATCAATTAAAACTTATCCTGTGGAATTTAAAAGCGAAAAATTAAACTTTCCAATAGTTGGAATGAGCGATGAAATGCCTTATGATTCAACGAAATACAGCGACATGACACACGATATGATTGAAGATTGGACAAATGAATTCACGAAACAATTGAAAAAAGCAAAACAAGAATTCAAGCCAGATGTCATCGTATCTCATCATTGTTGGATGTTAAGCAGTCTCGTGTTAGATATTTTCGATGAAACTCCTGTTTTATTACTAAATCACGGAACAGACATCAGACAAACCAACCTCAACCCAGAATTGTTCATGACATGTGTGAATAATCTGAACCGTGCAAAAAAAGTTCTCGCATTAAGCAAAAAAGACGTAGAACCAATTTCTGATATATTTGAAATCGACAAAGAAAAAATCGTCGTAATGGGTGGTGGTTACAACAGCAATATTTTCTACAGAAGAAAAGAAGACCCACACAACGAAAGAATTACACTATTGTTTGCAGGGAAATTATCGCACGCAAAAGGAGTGTACGAACTTTGCAAAGCATTCAAAAAGCTAGAAGAAAAATACGATAATTTGGAATTGACATTAGTCGGAGATGTCGACATAGAAACAAAAATTGAGTTGTGGGACCAAACGGCAAACTCGCTTCACTTCGATTTGCACAACACATCTTGTCAGAAAAACCTCTCCAACAAAATGAGAGCATCGGACATATATGTGCTTCCAAGCTACTACGAAGGATTGGGACTCATTGCAATCGAAGCATTGGGTTGTGGAATGAGAGTCGTTGTAACAGAAATAGAAGGACTCATCCAAACACTAGATGACGAAATAAATAACAGTACAGCCATCGAATTTGTCAAAATGCCACGACTCAAAACAATCGACAGGCCTTACGAATCAGAAATCGAACCATTCGTCGACAGATTGGCACAAGCTATTGAAAAACAAATAATCAGAGTTCAAAACCAAGAACCAATACCAGAAAAAATCCACGAATTAGTATTGAATCATTCTTGGGATCATATTATGCTTGAAATCGAGAATGAGTTGATGGAAATAGTGGAGAAATAATTTAAGAAAATTTTACTGAATGCAGCTTTTAATTTATTAAGAGCTGTTTTTTTATTGGAAAATAGAAGAAATAACGAACTTTATTTTAGCTATTTCAAGATAATTTAATTAAAAAAAATGAAGCACAGGAAATTCTTGTAAGAATTAATTTGATAATAAATATCATTGAATAGAATGTGAAATTATAGTAAAATGAAAAAGTTCTTTAGATGATAAAGAATATCATTAATAATTTAATAGGAGGTTCTTATGAACAAAAAGAAGATTATTTTTTCTTTGGTTTTTGTATTTGCTTTGATTTTTGGATTAAATGTTAATTCGAAAGCAGCGGATGACAAATATACAGCGGATGATTTTGTGATTGTGGGAGATACTGTATACGGTTTTTCAAAAAGCGGAGTACAAAAGCTAAAAAGAAATCAAAATGTTGTGCTACCAACAAAAAGCAAAAAAAATGTAGATTTGAAAAAAATAGCAAGTTTTGCTTTTGTGCACGATAAGAGTAGTGAGATTGACGAGTATACTCAAAGAGCAGGCGAAAATGGAGAGGTTAACAACTTAGATGTTGATGGAAACGAAATTAAAAAGCTTGGAGAAGATTTCGGGCAATTAGACATAGAATCTGTAGAGATTCCTAAAGGATATACTTATATTGGACAGGATGCTTTTCGAGGAAATAGTAATATTAAAAGCGTTAATTTACCAAATACCATCACTAAAATTAGTGATTATGCATTTGCACATCTAAGGTTAAAAACTATAAAATTACCGGATAATTTGGAATTTTTGGGAGAACAAGTATTTTTTGATAATCAAATAGAAGGCAAACTTATTTTACCTAAAAATTTAACAAATTTAGGAGAAAGATCTTTTAAATCTAATCAAATTACAGAATTAGAATTTAATTGTGAAAAATTGGAAATTATAAAAGAACAAGCTTTTGAAGATAATAAAATAAAGCAAGCGAAACTTCCAGATAGTGTGAAAAAAATTGAGATTGGTGCATTTAATGGAAACCTTGGTGATGAAAACTACGCAATGAAAGTTGTGCTTTTCTCAAGTGGAAATGTGGACAACAAAGATTCTTCTTCCATTGTTAATCCGACAGAAGAAGACAAGACAACTTCAGTAGATGTGGATAGTTCAAAATGGGATGAAAAAGATTTTGTATTTGATAAGGGCAAGGTTCTTGGATTTTCTGGTATCGGGAAATTAAAAGTTCGTAAGAATAAGGATCTTGTAATTCCTGAAAAGAATGGGAAATATCCTATTGATGAAATAGGAGATGATGCATTTAGAAATGTGGATTTTGAAGGTAGTAGTTTAAACAAATACGATTTGAAAAGCATTAAACTTCCAAAAACTGTGAAAAAAATAGGAAAGTTTGCATTCCAGTCTAATTATTTGACTGAATTTGAAGCTCCAGAAGCTCTTAAAATAATTGGAGACGGAGCATTCATGAATAACAAGATAGAAACGCTTGAATTAAGCGAAAAGACTGAAATAATTGGAAGTAGTGCGTTTCATATTAATAAATTATTTGCAATAGTGATTTATCCAAATGTTAGGGAAATTGGAATTTCAGCTTTTAGAAATAACGATGCACAAAATGTAATGTTTATGGGCGATAAAGTTGAAAAAATAGGAGAAATGGCTTTTTGTAACAATAAAATAGATGAATTGGATTTGAGTTTATTAACAAAATTAAAAGAAATCCCTGTTCAAGCTTTTTACAAAAATAGCATTACAAAGGTTACAATGCCCGAAAATTTGGAAAGTGTAAAAGAAGAAGCATTCAGACACAATAATTTAAAAGAGATTGATTTTTCGAATAAAATCAAAGAAATAAAATTTAACGCATTTGACGATAACAAAGTTGAGGATAACTACAAAAAAGTTTTAGTTAAAATAAAAGGAAAAACATTAGCTGATGGAAACAATTTTGTTGTTAATCCTGAAGAAACTACGAAAAACAAAGATGATTTGAAAAAAATTTTGGATGAATTAAATAAGTTAGATTTAACACAACTTAGAGATGATACTCA
This sequence comes from Finegoldia sp. P1-F-LS, assembly GCF_052932205.1. Lineage (NCBI taxonomy): Bacteria > Bacillati > Bacillota > Tissierellia > Tissierellales > Peptoniphilaceae > Finegoldia > Finegoldia sp. P1-F-LS. The sequence continues at coordinate 223,008 of NZ_JBRFJH010000002.1, forward strand.
AAAGCAATTTGAAGATATGAAGGCTGAAGGTGAAAAACTGTTAAAACAAGATAAATTATCTGAGGGTGCTAAGTTAAAGTACATCCATGATACTCAGTTTTTTATAAATCGCTATAAGTTAGACTCATTAATTAAAAAAGGAGAACTAACTATTAAAAATTATCCACAGAATTCTGAGATTTTGAAAGATAAACTTGAATATGCTAAAAAATCTTATAACAATTCAGCTGTTGTGGATAATAAATTAACTCGTTTAACAAAAGAATTACAAAATCTTATTAATATTGTTGAAAACAAAGGGAATATGGCAGATTCAATAATGAAACAAGGCCAATTTGAACTTAAAACTCCACTTCCAATTCCGTCCTATTATATTGGAATGAATGTGTATTTTGACAAAAACGGCAAAATATTGTATGTGTTAGATATGTCTTATACTATTGGAAAGGGACAAAAAGACGAGTACGGAAATGAGATTTTGAATGTTGATGAAGATAATGAAGGTTATCATATGTTAGCCTTGGAGACTTTGGATGATTATGAAGGGCTAAATTACTCAGATATTTTGAAATCAAATGTAGATAGTCTTGGAAAAATCAGAAAAGTTGATGATAGAGCAAAATATCATAGGGAAGGAATTTTTGAAGCAATAAAAGATGCTTGCAAAGATTTTGAAAAGGAAAATATAACAAAACCAGGCAAGGAAAACCCAGCAAAACCAGAACAACCAGGCAAGGAAAACCCAACAAAACCAGAACAACCTGGTAAGGAAAACCCAGCTAACCCAGGAACAACAACACCAAGTAACCCAGGAACAACAACACCAAGTAACCCTGGAACAACAATACCAAGTGTACCTGGAACAACAACACCAGAAACACCAGCTCAAACACCAAAAGCAACAACAAGAGTTGCAGGAGCTGACAGAATCAACACAGCAGTAGAAGTATCCAAAAAATACTACAAATCTGCTGAAACAGTAATCATAGCAAACTACGAAAAATTCGCAGACAGCTTATCAGCATCAGCATTATCAAAAGCATTAAAAGCACCAATCTTGCTAGTACAAAAAGATCAATTAGACTCAGTAGTAGCACAAGAAATCAAAAGACTTGGAGCTAAAAATGTAGTTGTAATAGGTGGAGACCACTCAGTAGATAAAGCTAAAAACAGCCTATCAAAATACAACGTACAAACAATAGCTGGATCTGACAGATACGAAACAAGCGCTAAGATTGCACAAGAAATAATCAAACGTACAGGAACAACACAAGCAGTCATCGCAAGCGGAGAAACATTCGCAGACGCATTGACAGTAGCACCACTAGCAAACAAAAACAACATGCCAATACTACTTGTACAACCAAACAACATACCAAAAGCAACACAAGAAGTATTGAAACAAATCAAAAACACAATAATTGTAGGTGGAGAAAAGACAATCTCTAACCAAGTAGCAAACAAACTACCAAACGCTACAAGAATTGCCGGAGCAAACCGTTACGAAACAGCAAAGAAAATTTACGAATACGGCTTCAAAGATAGAACAGAAGTTAACATCGCAAATGGAACAAACTTTGCAGACAGCTTAGTAATAGGCTCCATTGATTGCCCAATATTATTAGCAGAATCAAACGAAGTACCAGAAAGCACAAAACAAGCTATCAAAGACTCAAAATTTGAAAAAGTTAATGTATTTGGTGGAGAAAACTCAATAGATGAATCAGTTGTAAAAGAATTGATTAAATAAAGTTAAAACGCAGCACATAAAAATATTGTGCTGCGTTTTAACAAAAAAATTAATCTCTACTAATTTGAACATAATTAGTACACATTCATAGTTTATTATATAGGTATAAACAAAGTAAGTTTAATCTCAAGAAACAATCTCCTCCCTTAATATTGTTTTAACCTTAGATTAAACTGGAGACCATTTAGATGGTCTCTTTTTTATATTAAAATTTTAACCTAAAAAAAAGCTAACTCGTTTGAGTTAGCTTTTCTACTATAATTTATTGTTCAAATGGTTTCGATAAGAATTTGAATCTTTTTTCTATTACTTTGATGTTTGATGGTGTTTTTTGGTACAATTCTCCGTCTGTATCTGCGATTAATCCTTCAGGTGAGATGAACTTTATTTCTTTTGCTTTGAATGTCTGAACGCCTTCGTTTTGTTCGTTAAAATCAAGGCTGTTTGATTGTCCAAACATTGCTTTGAATGCGGCGATGTTGGATTCTTCAACTACAAATACGTTCAATATTCCATCGCTTGGGCTGATGTCAGATATTGGAATTTCAACTCCACCGGAATACAACCCATTAACGACAAACACCATAACGGCATTTCCTTTTAAAGTTTTGCCGTCGATTTCCATTTCGTAATCAAATGAATTGTCTTGTGTTAATGTTTCAAAAATTTTCGGAATATATGTCAAGACACCAAAAGTTGATTTGTCGGCATCTTGCATTTTTTGTGCGTTTTCTGATGCCATTCCTACTGTCCAGAAATTCAGAGCTATTTTGTCGTCATTTAAAATGCAGTCGTATTCTTTGACTTCTGCATCCAACAAATTTTCACTTGCTTCTATTGGATTTGCTCCAATATTCACAGTTCGTGAGAAATCGTTGAATGATCCTCCAGGAATAATTCCTATGACAGGGTTCATGTCGTAATCATATAATCCATTGATGACTTCGTTTATTGTTCCATCGCCTCCGACTACGATTACCAAATCAAAATCTTTTAATTCTTCACATTTTTTGTAGAAATCACCTTGTTCTTCGCTTTGGAAAAACACTGTTTCATTTGATAATTTTAGTATATTAGGACTACATTTGCCTAATACTTCAAATATGTCTTGTTGTCCTGAATTATCGTGATACATTACGATTGATTTTTTGAATTTATTCATTGAGTCCTCCTAAAAATTTTACGATTTGTACAATTATCATTATGATAGGTTGGTGAATTAAATAAATCATCAAACTTTTTTTCCCCATTTTTGATAATACATTTTCTCTTACATTTAATTTTATATCTAAAAAATCGTGTGCGCAATAACCAACTAGATACATGAAATACCAAGGTATTAATGGGAAATAATCGCCGCTGTAGAATTTGTCGTTGTAAAATCCAACGAAACTAAACAGATTGCTACTTATATTCACAGGATGAGCACTTATTTTGTAAGTTAAAATAAACAACACAAAAGATAGGGCACATAATATTTTTTTGTTAAGGGTTAATTTGTCGACAAATATTGTCAAGAAAGATGCTGCACACAATAGATGAATTATCCCAAAAACTATGAAAAACTCATTTGCGAAAAAATACGTCGTAACACTCAAAATCATTGACACGATTAAGAGTGTGATTGTGTGTTTCTTGTGATTGTGGGACAAATTGAAGCAATAGCCCGATATTAAAATGAAGCTAATGCAGATGAATCTCTCCCAAATCATTCCAGGCGTATTTACAAACCATTCGATTTTGAAATTTTCCATGTAAACAAGATCGAACAGCAAATGATAAATCACCATGTTTACAATCGCAAATCCCCTTAATGTATCGATTAAATTATTTCTTTTCATCATATCATTGGTGAGAATACTTTTAGTATTACGGATATAATTTTTCTAAACACGCTTTGGCTTTCCAATTGTCTGGAGAAAATTTCTCGTGATTCAGATTGCATTTCCAAGAAATCTTCCTTTAAATCGGAAATAATGTGTGAATCGTAGTACATTGCTCCGTTTTCAAAGTGTAGATACAATGATCTAAAATCGAGATTGATAGAGCCAATGACACAGTATTTGTCATCACTAATACAACTTTTTGCGTGCAAAAATCCTGGTGAGTATTCGAAAATTCTAACGCCCGCTTCTAAAAGTGGCTTGTAGTAAGTTCTTGTAACCATATACACCAATTTTTTGTCGGGAATTCCAGGGGTCATGATTCTGACATCGACACCGCTTAACGCCGCATCTCTTAGGGAATCTATCATGTCATCTGATGGAATCAAATACGGAGTTGTAATGTAGAAATATTTTCTGGAACGAGACACCAATTGCATGTACGCACCCTTTCCAACAGGAACATCGTCTAATGGAGAATCCGTATAAGGTTGGCAATAACCTTCGTTTTCAGAAACATCTGGGACAGTTTTTTCGAAATAATAATCGTAGTCGAGCTCATTGTCATCATACAATTCCCAAATTGACAAGAACATTATCGTAAATGACCACACACCATCACCTGTAACTCTGATTCCTGTGTCCTTCCAATATCCAAATTTTTGGATTTTGTTCATGTATTCATCTGCCAAATTAAATCCGCCAGTGTAAGCGACTTTTCCGTCGATAACGATGATTTTTCTGTGATCTCTGTTGTTGTGACGAGGCATTGGTAGAACTCGAATCGGATTGAAAACTTGAACTTTGATGCCTTTTGCTTTTAGTTTGTTGTAATATCTACGCGAAAGTTTCGTCATGCAACCGAAATCGTCGTACAAAATCCTGACATCGACACCTTCTTTAACTTTTTGTTCCAAAACTTCCAAAATATTATTGAACATGTAGCCTTCTTCGATTATAAAAAACTCTAAGAAAATATAATCCTTTGCGTTTTTCAAATCTTCCATCAAATACTCGAAGAAAACTTCACCGTTTTTTAAATATTTCGAACTCGTTTTTGAAAAAACTGGAGCGTGAGCTGTTGTGTTTATGTAAGTTGCGATTGACTTGGAGTCTCCTTCAAGCTCGTCAATTACATTACCATTTGACAAGATATGGTTGTTAAACGTTGAACTTATCGTGTCCATTCGTCTTTGTTGTGCACGGACGAATCTGTTTCTTCTGAAAAACAAATAGAACACCGCTCCAAACAACGGAAATATCCATATAGGAATAAGCCATCCTAGTTTGAAACTCGGGTTTACATCGGTGTTGACCACCATTATCGTAAAAGCGAAGGATATTATAATGTTTAGTGTGTACACATACACAAAGTTTCTTTGAAAACTTAAAATCAAATAAACTAATAGAGAAATTTGAATGATAAACACAATTGCCAGAAGCATTATTCTACTAGTTAAAAATTTGAATAATTTTTTCATTTGCACCTCCACAAATATTTTTAAATTTACTTAATTATAACACAAAACCCCGGCCGACTTTGAAAATCAATTCAAAATCGCCAGGTTTTCTTCTTTTATATTATTATATTATACTAATTTTACTCTGTGATATACTTTCTTACCCTTTTTGATGATAAGTTCATCGTCGTTAAAATCGTGAATTGTGATAACTCTTTTTGGATCAGCTTCCTTGTTGTCATTAACAGAAATTCCGTTTTGAGTTACAAGTCTACGCGCTTCGCTGTTTGATTGAGTAAGGCCTGTCATTGTCAACAAATTCAACAAACCAATTCCATTTTCAAAATCCAAAGCTTTCATTTCAGTTGTTGGCATATTTTCATCAACAACATTTGAATTGAACAACGCATTTGCTGTTTGACGAGCTTCTTCTGCTTTTTCTTCGCCGTGAACTAATTTGCACACCTCAAATGCCAAAACTTCCTTAGCTTTGTTGATTTCGCTTCCTTCTAAGCTACCAAGTCTCTTGCATTCATCAGTTGGCAAGAATGTCAACATCAACAAGAATTTTTTCACATCTCTGTCGTCAACATTTCTCATGTATTGGAATAAATCGTAAGGAGTTGTTTTGTTTTCGTCCAACCATACAGCGCCTTTTTGTGATTTACCCATTTTAACTCCGTCAGCAGTAGTTAAAAGCTTGAAAGTCATCGCGTAAACCTTGTCATTTTCCAATTTTCTTACCAAATCGTATCCGCCTAAAATATTTGACCATTGATCAGAGCCGCCCATTTGTAATTTACAACCATATTTTCTGTATAATACCAAATAATCGTATGATTGCATCAACATATAACTAAATTCGAAAAATGTTAGACCTTGTTTCATTCTGTTCTTGTAACTTTCCAAAGTCAACATTTGATTTACAGAAAAATGAACGCCGATTTCTCTCATGAAATCCAAGAAATTCAAATTCAACAACCAATCCTTGTTGTTTTCAATGTAAGCCTTGTCTTCACCAAAATCGATGAATCTTGTCATTTGGGAATAAAATCTTCTGGCGTTTTCGTCGATAACTTCCTTAGTCATGATACTTCTCATATCGTTACGACCGGAAGGATCACCAATCATTGTTGTTCCACCACCCAAAAGACAAATAGGAATGTGACCGTGAGCTTGCATTCTCATCATAACCATAAGTTGAATAAAATGGCCAATAGTCAAACTATCTGCAGTCGCATCGAATCCGATATAAAATGGAACTCGTTCTTTTCCAAGTAAATCTCTCAATTCATCCTCATAAGTAGCTTGTTCAAAATATCCACGCGCTACCAATTCGTCGAACACATTTTCATGTTCAAATTTGTAATTAATCATAAACTCCTCCTATAAAATAAAAAAAACTCTTGACACGAAAGGGCGAATCTACGCGGTACCACCTTTCTCATCAAAAGCTCATGTTCCATGCAAAGTATGAAACTACCTTGAAAACTCATGTGTTGTAATTCCCGAATAATCGGTACTGGTCACAATCATAATTTTCTATTAAGTTATAAAGATTGTATACTAGAATTAAATTCTAGTCAATAGCAAAATGATTTTTTTATAATTTCGTAGCCAAATGATTGATAAGCACCTCAATCGCAACCTTATTCTTGCCACCTTTTGGCACAATCAAATCGGCAAATTTCTTGCTAGGTTCGACGAAAAGTTCATGCATTGGCTTTACAGTTTCCATATATTGAGTCAAAATCGATTCAATAGTTCTGTCACGTTCCACAACATCTCTTGTAATTCTTCTTTTGAGTCTGACATCTCCGTCACAGTCAACGAAAACTTTCATATCCATCAAATTTCGAAGTTCTTCGTTTTCCAAGACCAAAATTCCTTCGACAATCACAATTGGTTTGGGAACTTTTTTCAAAGTATCAGAGCTTCTAGTGTGAATTGTAAAATCGTAAGTTGGAATGTTGATTTCTTCATTATTAATAATTTTTTTAACGTGTTCAATCAATAAATCCGTTTCAAAAGATTGCGGATGATCGTAATTCAAACTCGCGCGTTCTTCCATTGTCAAATCATCATGAGCGAAGTAATAATTGTCGTGTTCAATAATTTCTATTTTATCTTCAAAATGTTTTTTCAAAGTCTTCACGATTTCAGTCTTACCCGAAGCACTTCCACCTGCGACTCCCACAATATACGGTTTCATAATAGCCTCCTAGTTATTAGTTAATTTTAATATAAATTTTACAAATTTTCAAGAAAAAGCGAAGACAACATTTCAAAAGGACTTTTCAAAAATGAAAAAAATATGGTAAAATAATAATAAACTATCACAAATTGTGATTGGTAAAATTATTTGGAAAATGTTTTTACAAAAGGAGATTTGAAATGTCAAAAAACACTAAACTTATTATTTACTCGTTGATTTACATATTGTTCATGATAATCATCAGATACACATTGTCTCATGCGCATGGATTTTTGATTGATCATTGCTTGATGATATTCTTGGCAATCGCAGCGTTACTTGGATATTTTCATGGATTTATTTTCAAATTCAATTTTACGATTGTATTCGTAGCGATATTTATGATGCTTTTCATCGGACAAATGACACCTCCATCAAGAGGATTCATCGAATATTCATTTATCGACTTTTATTACGTGTCGGCTTCGACGATTTTCATGTTAGTAGCAGACATTGCAGGATCCATCAGAAAAACTCACATGATTCAAAAAGAGATTTTCTTGGAACAATTAGAAAAAGAAAAAAACGCTAAGTTATTTAAAAAATAATCAACCAAACCATCAAGTGTACGCTTGGTGGTTTTTAAAATTTTACCTCAAAATGCTTTAATCTGGAAAAATAAATAAAATAATGTTAAAATATAGATTATAGTTTATTAAAAGAGAAGGAAGAGAATGGATATACTACAAAAATTATCAGAAGAATTAGACATAAAATATGATAACGTTGTTAAGACGGTTGAATTGTTAGATGAGGGAAACACTATTCCATTTATCGCCAGATATAGAAAAGAAATCACTGGAAATTTGACTGACGAAACGTTGAGACAATTAAACGATAGGCTTACATATTTGAGAAACTTGCAAGAAAGAAAAGACGACATCACACGTCTTATCGATGAGCAAGGAAAACTAACAGAAGATTTGAAAAAACAAATCGACGAAGCGACTATTTTGACAGAATTAGAAGATATTTATCTTCCATTTAAGCCTAAGAAAAGAACTCGTGGATCGATCGCTGTAGAATTGGGACTTCAACCTGTTGCCGATATGATAATGGAAAAGACTCATTTATTGGCAGAAATCGAGAAAAAAGCTTCAGAATTTATCAACGGAGAAGAAATCAAAACAGTTGATGATGCTGTAGCGAAAAGTTTGGATATCATAGCAGAATTCGTATCGGAACAAAAAGTGTTCAGAGATATCGTTCGTAATTCTTTCGTTACAGAGGCGATTTTGAAAACTGAAGAGAAAAACGAAGATGAATCCGGCACATACAAGATGTACTACGATTTTTCTGAGAAAGTAAAAGATGTCAAAGCCCACAGAATTCTTGCAATCTTTAGAGGAGAAAAGGAAGGATTCTTGAAAGTTTCATTCGTTTTAAATGACGATTACAATATTTTCAAAATTATGAGAAAAATCGCAAGGAAAAATGATTTTGAAACTTACGATTTGATTGAAAAAGCAGTCAAAGATAGCTACAAGAGATTGATTGTTCCATCAATCGAAACAGAAGTGCGTCAAAGCATGAAAGAAATGGCAGATGACGAATCAATCGGCGTATTTAAAAGCAATTTGAAACCTTATTTGATGCAACCTCCTATCAAAGAAACAGCAATTATTGGACTTGACCCTGGATTTAGAACTGGTTGCAAAGTCGCTGTAATTTCTGAATACGGAGATTTCTTGGACAGTGCAGTAATATATGTCACTGATGCCAGAAAACAAATCCAAAGAGCAGATGAAACTTTGAAGGAATTTATTAAAAAATACAACGTAAAGTTAATCGCAATAGGTAACGGAACAGCTTCTCGTGAAACAGAAAAATACGTATCTGATTTGTTGGCGCAAATTGACGACGAAATATTCTACGCAATTGTAAACGAAGCAGGAGCTAGTATTTATTCTGCATCCAAGCTTGCAATCGAAGAATTTCCAGATTTGGATGTAACAATCAGAGGAGCAATCTCAATCGCACGTCGTATTCAAGACCCACTTGCAGAATTGGTTAAAATCTCTCCACAATCGATAGGAGTTGGACAATACCAACACGACGTCAACCAAAAAAAATTAAAATCATCACTCGAAGAAGTAGTGGAAGATTGCGTAAACACAGTTGGTGTCAACATCAACACAGCAAGCTCTGCACTTTTGAATTACGTATCTGGAATTACGAAAACAACTGCGAAAAACATCGTGGATTACAAAATAGAAAACGGACCATTCACTAATCGTCAAGAAATATTGAAAGTAAAAGGAATTGGACCAAAAGCATTCGTACAATGTGCAGGATTTTTGAGAATTCCTGAAAGCGAAGAAATATTGGATAACACAGAAGTTCACCCAGAAAGCTACGAAATCGCAAAACAAATCATGAAATACGATTTGAACGATATCGACGTGAAAAAACTGTCAGAGGAATTGGAAGTGGGAGAACCTACTTTGCGAGATATAATTGAAGAACTCAAAAAACCAGGTAGAGATCCACGTGACGAAATGCCAAAACCAGTTCTACGACAAGATGTATTGTCAATTGACGATTTGGAAGAAGGAATGATAGTCACAGGAACTGTAAGAAATGTCGTGGACTTCGGCGCATTCATAGATATTGGAATAAAAGAAGATGGACTTTGCCACATATCCAAAATGAGCAACTCCTACATCAAAAACCCAAGAGAAGTGTGCGAAGTAAGTGACACCGTAAAAGTAAAAATAATTGGAATAGACAAAGAAAGAGGATTGGTTTCTCTGTCAATGAAATTGTAAAATGGGCGCTGTAATAGCGCTTATTTTTGTGAGAAAATTCAATTGACAATATGGGATATATAACATAAAATATAATCAGAGGTAAATATGAATGATTTTGAAGTAATATTATATGAAAAAGAAAATGGCGAAATACCAGTAGAAAAGTTTTTGGATAATTTACCTATTAAAATGAAAGCAAAAGTAGTTGGATTGATTCAAATATTGCAAGAATTTGGTAATGATTTAAGAGAACCCTATAGCATACACTTAGAAGATGGTATATTTGAACTCAGGGCAAAGCAAGGCAGAGATATTACAAGAGTATTGTATTTTTTCTATTTCGATAAAAAAATTATATTAACTAATGGATTTGTAAAGAAAACTCAAAAAACGCCAAAAGCTGAAATCCAAAAAGCAAAAAAATACAGAGATGATTTTACGGAAAGGACAAAAAATGAAGACTTTTGATAATTATTTAAAAGAACAATTGAAAAATAAAGAATTTGCAAATGAATATAAGAACATTCAACCAGATATGGATATTATAAGAGCTTTAGTTTCTGCAAGAACATCTCAAAACTTAACACAAAAGCAATTATCAGAAAAAACTGGCATTGATCAATCAGACATTAGCAAATTAGAAAATGGAACCAGAAACCCAAGTATAAATCTTTTGAAAAGACTAGCTGATGGCTTGGGAATGGATTTGAAAATTGAATTTGTAAAAAAGAATCCTCAAATTTCAAAATAAACCTTAGAGATATTGGCAAGTAGCTGATATCTTTTTTTGTCAAAAATTAGAAAATAATGGATAATATTTGTGAGGTGAATTATGAACACAAAATACGTTATAAAAAATGCAGCGGTTAGTCCAGATGATTACAACGAATTGCGTGAAAAATCTGGTATTGGAAATAGAAAATCGAAGGAGAATGTAAAAGTTGCAATCGAAAATTCTCTTTTCATTACATCGATTTATGATGGCGATAAGTTAATTGCGATGGCAAGAGTTGTCGGCGATGGGGCTATTAGTTTGGTGGTAACTGATGTTATGGTAGATGTTGATTATCAATCAAATGGACTTGGGAAGATTTTGATGAATGAAATTAATAAATACTTGGACGAAAATTATGACGAGGATAGCTATATTATTTTGTTGGCGAACACTCCTTACGACAAATTTTACGAAAAATTTAACTTCAAAGAATTTCCTAACAAGAAGGGGATGCTAAGAGTTCTGTAAATTTCAAATTAAATATTTTAGCAATACAAAATTTTTGTTAATAATTTTAACGATAAATGATTTAATAATTCTCCAAATTATGATAAAATTTATTCAGCGGGAAATATTTTCCGCAAAATTTATAGGAGGAATTTATGAAATCTAAATCTAAGACTAGCTATAATTTGTCGGTAATTTTACTTATTCCACTTGGTATAGCTATCAATTTTGTTGGTGCAAATTTAACTGCAGCATTAAAATTGCCCGTTTATTTGGATGTTATTGGAACTGTATTCACAGGTGTGTTGTGCGGCCCATGGATTGGTTTTCTTACAGGTGTTGTCACAAATATCGTGACATCTGTTACAAATCCAACACAACTTCCATACATGATTGTAAGTGGTGCGATTGGCTTGGTGGCAGGTTTTTGTGGTAAGAGAGGAATGTTTAAAACTCCACAGAAAACATTTGTAGTAGCCATTATTATTTGGCTTGTGGCGATGATTACATCTGCGCCAATCACTGTGTTGGTTTTCGGTGGTGTTACTGGAGCGAGTGGTTCAAGTGCAATCACGACATTTTTGGTTGCAACAGGAAAAGGATTATGGCAATCAGTGCTTGGTTCAACAGTTCTTACAGAAACTTTGGACAAATTCTTGACTTCTTTTGCAGTGTATTTTCTAATCAAATCTATTCCGAACAGAAACTTGTTGAGATATCCTAACGGACTAGAATACATAAAAGAAAAGAAGAACAAATACGTGAGAGGTGCAAAATGATATCTAAAATTTTCCCAACAACAAAACTTTTTATAGTGATAGTTACAGTTATTATTTCGTTGGTTTTGCCATGGCAATTTGCGTATCTTTTCGTACTTCCATTAAGCTTGATATTGGCTTTATTGGACAATAAATTCAAACCATATTTCAAAAAATTGTGGATAGTTTTGTTATTCGTACTACTAATAATGTTTTTATTCCAATTGTTATTGGACAAATCAACAGAACACGTTTATTTGAATTTAGGATTTATGAGAGTGACACTTAACGGGATATTAAATGGTTTGGAACAAACTAAATTCATTCTTACACTTATAACATTGTTTTTATTATTTTTCGAAACTACAGACATCGAAGACTTGATGATATCACTTCAAGAAAAAAATGTAAGCCACGTTACAAGTTATGTTATCATGGCAACAATGACAATGATTCCTGAAATGATTAAGAAAAGTTCCAAAATCATCAAAGCCCAAGAAGCGCGTGGAATTGAAACGACAGGCTCTTTGAAAAACAGAGCGAAGGCGTTCTTCCCTTCACTTGGACCTTTGATTATATCTTCACTTTCAGAAATCGACGAAAAGACGATTACACTAGAAGCACGTGGATTTGCATCCGAAAACGAAAAAACATGCCTCAAAGAAATCAAGAAAACAACTACAGACAGAATAATTTTCTACGTATTCATTGCCTTGGTTGTGTTGGCATTGGTGTGGAGGTTTAAATAATGATAGAACTTAAAAATGTTTCGTTCAAATATGAACTTCAACAAGAAAAAACGATAAAAAATTTGGATTTGTACGTTCAACAAGGAGAATTCATAGGAATTATCGGCAAAAATGGTTCCGGCAAGACGACTTTGTGCAACATTATTAGAGGAATAATTCCGGATTTCGTTCAAGGAGAGATTTCGGGCGACATAATAATTGACAACAAAAACATCGACGATATCGAACGTGGGGAAATGGCAGAATTAGTTGGATTTGTATTCCAAAACCCATTCAGTCAAATTTCTGGAATCAAGAAAACTGTATTCGAAGAAATAGCCTACGGACTCGAAAACTTGGGAGTTCCAAGAGAAGAAATCAAACGAAGAGTAACTGATGTAATTAAATTACTTAAAATAGAAGATTTACAAGATAAAAACCCGAACGAATTATCAGGTGGACAATCGCAAAGAGTTGCGATAGCTTCAATCATCGTCATGAATCCGAAAGTGTTAATATTTGACGAGCCTACAAGTCAGCTAGACCCACTGGGAACTGAAGAAATATTCGACATTTTGAAACTTTTGAAATCACAAAACAAAACTATAATCTTGGTTGAACACAAAATTGATTTGATAGCAGAATATGCAGATCGAGTTGTCGTAATGGACGATGGAGAAATTATCTTCAACGGTGAAACTCACGAAGTTTTATCGAACGACAAAATCGAAGAACACAATGTATCTATGCCTATAGTTTCGAAACTTGCCTACAAGATGAACGCTGAAAAACCGGGATTTTTCAAAAAAGTTCCTATCACTTTGGATGAATGCAAGAAAGAATTGGAGGAAGATTAATGAGCGAATTAGAATTTAAAAATGTAAGCTTTACTTATCCTAACGGATTCAAAGCGATTAACGATTTGAATTTTGTTGTGTATCCTTCAGAAAAAGTTGCAATCGTAGGACAAAACGGAGCTGGCAAATCAACTTGCGCCAAATTAATGAATGGATTATTGAGACCAAGTTCTGGAGAAATCTTGTTAGAGGGCAAAAACACAAAAGACATGACAACAGCACAAATCTCCAGAAAAGTTGGCTACGTATTCCAAAATCCTAACGATCAAATCTTCAACTCAACAGTTTACGATGAAGTCGCATTTTCGTTGAGAGCATTGAAAGTCGACGAAGATGAAATGGATAGACGTGTCAGACAAGCGTGCGAAATTTGCGAACTTTCAGAATATTTGGACGATCATCCATACGATTTGCCATTTAGTACTAGAAAATTCATCACGATTGCAATTACAATCGCAAACGACTGCGATATTTTCATATTTGATGAACCAACTGCAGGACAAGACGCATATTCGATGAGTTGCTTGAAAAGAGTCATCGACCATTTGCACGATTTGAACAAAACAATCATAACAATAACGCACGATATGGAATTTGTCGTTGAAAACTTCAACAGAGTTGTCGTAATGTCCAACAAGGAAATCATCAAAGACGCAGATAAGAAGGAAGTTTTTGACGAAGACGAAATACTACAAAAAGCATACATCCAACCGCCTGTTATCAAAAGACTTTGCAATTCGATTAATTTGAACGAAAAATTGTTGTCGGTGGATGATTTTGTAGATTACATCAAAGATTTTGGAGGACACAATGATTAATTGTATATTGGATTTTGATCCAGGAGTAGATGATGCAGCGGCATTATTTGCAATTAAAAAAGCAAAAAATTTAAATTTATTGGCGCTTTCATCGGTGAGTGGTAACGTATCAATTGACCACACAACAAGAAACATGCAATGCTTGGCAAAATTATTGGATATAAATGTACCGATGGGAAAAGGACAAGAAGTGCCACTTGTAAGAGAGCCTTTCTTTGCGACAGTTCACGGAGATGATGGAATTGCAGGATTCAGAGATATGATTGAATCAGACGATGTAGGAGAACTTTCAAGCGAAAATTCAGTTACAATGATGCACGAAATCATTCAAAAATCGACTGAAAAAATCACAATCATCGCAGTAGGACCACTTACAAACATCGCGCTATTGCTTCGAACTTTTCCGGAAGACAAGGAAAAAATCGAACAAATCAGCATCATGGGTGGCTCCATTACAAGAGGAAATGTAACAAGCCTCAGCGAATTTAATTTCTTCGTAGATCCAGAAGCCGCAAAAATCGTATTTGAAAGTGGCGTGAAACTTATCATGGCAGGACTTAACATTACACAAAAAGCCAGCATAACAGATGAGCAAATCCAATTCTTGGACACAATTGAAACGAAAAGAACGAAATTTGCACACAGAATTTTGAAATACTACGCATCAAACGATGCAGGAATTCACGATCCTTGTTCAGTAATCGTTCTTGATAATCCAGAAGTTTTCGAAACAGAAGACATGTACATCAAAATCGATGTGCAAAACGACGAAACAAGAGGAATGAGCTACAGAGATTTAATAAAAGAAGAAAATGGCGAATTCAACTGCAAAGTTATCACTAAAATAGACAGAGAAAAATTCAGAGAAATTTTGATGCAAGCTCTAACAGAATAAAACTTACTCCGAAATATTTCGGAGTTTTTTTATTTTACTGTGTAAAAAATATGGGAAAAGGGGTATAATGATATTGGATATTAGAAAAGGATATCACATTTAGGAGGTAGAAAATTATGGCATGTACTACACTATTAGTAGGTAAAGAAGCGAGCTTTGACGGCTCAACAATTATTTCAAGAAGTGAAGATTCTCCTTCTGGAATTTTTACAGCAAAAAGATTTATCGTTGTAAAACCAGAAGATCAACCAAGAAAATACGAATCAGTTTTATCAGGATGCAAGGTAGATTTACCGGATAATCCTATGAGATATACAGCTCTTCCAAACTCTGACACATTCGAAGGAGATTGGGCAGCATCAGGCGTTAACGAAAAAAATATTTCAATGAGCGCAACTGAAACTATCACTACAAACGCAAGAGTTCAAGGAGCAGATCCTTTGATTCAATACCCAACAAAAGAAGAAAAATGCGGCGGTATTGGCGAAGAAGATTTCGTAACTCTTGTTCTTCCATACATCAACTCTGCAAGAGAAGGCATTGAAAGATTAGGAAAATTATTAGAAGAACACGGAACTTACGAATCAAACGGAATCGCATTCCAAGATGTTGACGAAATTTGGTGGTTGGAAACAATCGGCGGACATCACTGGATGGCAAGAAGAGTTCCTGATGATGCATACGTTGTAATGCCAAACCAATTGGGAATTGATTATTTTGATTTCGACGATGCTTATGGTGAACAAAAAGAATTCATGTGCTCAAAAGATTTGAAAGAATGGTCCGAAAAACATCACTTATTCTTAGATCAAGAAGATTATATAAATCCAAGATTAGCATACGGATCTCATGATCATTCAGATCACACATACAACACACCAAGAGCATGGATTATGCTTAGATATTTCAATCCTAACACTTTGATTTGGGATGGAGAAGACGCTGATTTTACACCAGAATCTGACGATTTGCCATGGGCAATGGTACCAGAAAGAAAAATCACAGTTGAAGATATGAAGACAATATTGTCTAGCCACTACGAAGGAACACCTTATGATTGCTACGCAAAACACGGAGATCCAAACTACCGCGGAATGTATCGTCCATTGGGAATTAGCCGTGACAACGTAACACATTTCACACAAATAAGACCATACGCTCCAGAAGAAATCAGAGCAATTCAATGGTTGTCATTCGGTAGCAACGCATTCAACGCAGCAGTTGCATTCTACGCAAACGTAGAAACAACACCAAGCTATGTAGGTGATCAAGTAGTAAAAGCAACATCAGAAAACTTCTACTGGGCTAACAGAATCATAGCAGCACTTTGCGATGCACACTTCAATAAAACAGCAATCTTCATCGAAAGATACCAAGGAGCAGTTCAATCCAAATCCAACGAAATTATCAACAAATACGACGAAGAATTTGCTAAAAACTCAGGTAATGTTCATGAATTACTTGAAAAAGCAAACCAAGAAATGGCAGATTTCTTGAAAGAAAAAACAGACAAATTACTTCACGACGTTTTATTCACAGCAAGCTGCGAAATGAAAAACGGATTCGCAAGAAGTGACAACTAATATTTAACACAAAATCGGGTTTGATAATCAAACCCGATTTTTTATACATAAGAAATTTTAAAAGAGGAAACATAAATGAAAGCACTAAGTATACAACCATTCTACGCAACAATGATAGCTATGGGATGTAAATGGATCGAACTTCGCAGTTGGAAGACAGATTATCGAGGATGGATATTGATTTGTGCATCCACTGCCAGAAATAAATTCGAAAGAACATCACTCATGAATGGACACGCAATAGCAATCGCAGAATTGGCCGACATTCGAAAATACAACGATGAAACTGACAGATCAGATGCATTTTTATATGATGATGAAACATTTGAAGGATATTCGTGGATATTCAACCGCGTAATTCCAATCGTACCATTCCCAGTAAAAGGCAAACTCCACTTGTTCGAAGTGGAACGTGAACTAGATGACCTCGAAGCAATCGACATAGACTACGATACAAAACAATACGATGTTGATGTCGCAACGCGGTGGAAAGAAAATGGATTCATAGAAAACTTGGATATATTTGGAGAAGAATAATTTAATTCTAAAAAAATTTAAAAAACAGAGCGAAAGAAATAACTTTCGCTCTGTTTTTTTGCAGAGAGAAACAGCTACAATACTGAATTTACCAACTCATTTTGGTATAATAATAGGTAAGAATATTTAATAAACAAGAATAAAAATATAGCAGGTGATTACATGGACAACATAACAGGATCTAACCTTGGATTTGAAATTGTAAATAGTACACCAGCATAAGGAGAGTGTAAATTGTCTAAAATGAAGAAAGAGCAAATTTCTGCTAAGGGATTTTCAATTCAAGTATATACCGAAGATTTTAAAAATGATTATATAAGCTTAACGGATATAGCAAAATATAAAAACACAGATGATCCAAGATTTGTTATTCAAAATTGGATGAGAAATAGAAACACTCTTGAATTTATAGGATTATGGGAAGTTTTGAATAATCCAAATTTTAACCGTGTGCAATTCGACACGTTTAGAAATGAAGCAGGCCTAAATAGATTCACAATGACCCCTGGAAAATGGATAGAATCTACAGATGCCATAGGTATAGTTTCAAAAGCGGGCCGATATGGAGGAACCTATGCTCATTACGATATAGCAATGGAATTTGCGTCATGGCTTTCTCCAGAGTTTAAGCTTTATATTATTCAAGACTATAAAAGATTGAAGGAAGATGAAACCTCAAAGCTATCATTGACTTGGAATCTTCATAGAGAAATTTCCAAGATTAATTATAAAATTCATACAGATGCAATAAAAGAATATCTCTTAAAAGACCTAACTAATGAACAATTATCTTATAAATACGCAAGTGAAGCAGATATGCTGAATGTTTTATTATTTAATAAGAGAGCAAAACAGTGGCGTGAAGAAAATCCAGAGTTAAAAGGCAATATGAGAGACTATGCAGGTTTGAATGAATTACTTGTGCTTGCAAATATGGAAAGCTATAATGCAATCCTTATTGGAAAAGGTGTGAATCAAAAAGAGAGAATGATTGAACTTAGAAAACTTGCAAGAACACAATTGATGTCACTTGAAAAACTTGGAGATAGTGGTATTAAAAAATTAGAGGAGAAGAAATAATTTTTTAAGTAATTAATTGACAAATTTGTAAAAAATCATCTATTTTATCGTGGAACAAGCAGAGTACATCGACGAGGTTGTAGGATAAATTTATCATCAAAAGGAGATTATTATGGAAAGAACTATTCGTGTAAAGGGTAAGGGAAAGATTTCGGTGAAGCCTGACACTATCAAGATTACGATAAAAGCTGAGGGCTTGCGTTGGAATTATGACGAAACTATTGAGCAATCGACACATGATACGAAAATGTTGCGAGATGCTTTGGAAAAAGCAGGGCTTGATCCGAAGAATTTGAAGACGACGCATTTTTCGATTGATTCAAAATACGAGAGATATCGCGACAGAAATGATGACTACAAGGACAGATTCATAGGTTACAAATACGAGCATCGCACATATATTGAGTTTGATAATGACAATAAGATACTGGGGAAAGTTTTGTATGAATTGGCGCATTGCGATGTAAAAGTGAAGTTTGAAATTAATCACACTGTAAAGGACAAGGAAAAGGTCAAGAATGATTTGCTAGAAAAAGCTGTAGAAGATTCCACAACTAAGGCAAAGGTGTTGGCGAAGGCTTCTGGTGTGAAGTTGAAGGAAATACTTAACATAGATTATTCGTGGGGAGAAATCGAGATATATTCATCTCCGATGGATGATTTGATGGTTTGTGAAGCGGCATCGACATATGACATAGACATCGAGGCTGATGACATTGATATACAAGACACTGTTACGATTACATGGACAATAGAATAAATATGAATCATACAAAAGAAGTAGCAAAAAAAATATATATGTTATCTGGTTTGGGATGTGACAAATCAAACGTAAATAATCTTGAAATCGAATTAAATAAGTACAATTATACTATTGAATATATCAATTTACCAGGACAATTTTCAAATATAGATGTGAACGTAGAAAACGAAGAAGATTTTGAAAAATGGATAGAAACTCAGATACCAAAAAATTCAATAGTTATTGGATATTCGCTAGGTGCAGATTTATTGGTTAGAAATATTGAAAGGATAAAACCAGATAAATTAATTATTTTAGATGGCGCAATTATTACGAATGATTTCACGAAAACAACAGCGGAAAAAGAAGTTGAATTTAGTAGAAGGTATATAAAAGAAAATAGTCTTGAGATGAATGCTGACACAATTTCTAATTTGCTTTATATAAAGTTCAAAGAAGATGTGGATGTTTTTGACATGCATATAAAAGAAAAAACGCTGTTATTATTAGCTGATACACCAGATGATTTATACAAATATAAGAAAAACAAGGTAGGGAAAAATAATAATCAAGAAAATATAAAATCACTATTTGTCCCAAATACATCACATGATTTTCACACTGAAAAGCCAGTTGAAATAGCTGAATGTATTGGTGAATTTTTAATAGAATAAATCAAAAAAACCAGAGAATGTTTCTCTGGTTTTCGTTTACATAAATATCAAATGTGCGATTGGGACTACTATCAAAAGTGAGATTATTGTTCGTTCTATAAATATAACGAATAATTCGAACAAATTCACAGGAATTGACGATGCGAGTATGAGTCCTCCGACTTCTGATAGATAGATTAATTGTGTTACAGAAATTGTCGCTACGATGAATTTGGTCATTTGCGATTGAATTGTGCTTGCGGCTATGATGGATGGTGTGAACATGTCACTGAATCCGACGATCATTGTCTTGGATGCTTCCAAGCTTTCAGGAACTTTCAAGAAGTTCAACAGTGGCAAGAATGGCTTTCCAAGGATTTCGAAAACTTGAGTGTTATTGGCAAGTACAAGCGATGCTGTTCCGATAATCATAACTATAGGCATTACTGAAAACCACATTCCAAATGCGTTTTCGATTCCATTTTTCAAAAATTCTCCGATTCCTTTATGAGAGTCTGCACGTTTGATTGCCAAATCTAATCCATATTGTACGGATGAAGAATAATTTTTCGATATATCTTCATTTGCTTGATTAGATTCTACAAAATATTCATCTTTTTTAAGTGACAATGGTGGAATTCTTGGGACGATAATTGCGCACACGATTCCGACTAAGCATACCAATAAGTAGTACACTCCAAAGTAGTCGACCATGTCAACTTGTGACAAGACAATCAGACTGAATGTGATGGAAACTGCAGAGAAATTCGTAGAAATAATTGCGGCTTCTTTTGCAGAATAATATCCAGATTCGTATTGGTTTGAAGTCAGCATGACTCCTAATGTTCCATCTCCAATCCAACTTGTGATGCAATCTACTGCTGCACGTCCAGGAATTAAAAATACTGGTCGCATTATTTTGGTGAAAATCGCACCGATAAATTCCAAAAGTCCAAAATCCAACAAAAGTGGTAGTAGCATGCTGGCGATTACGAAAATAATTACAAGCGATGTCAACAAATCGTTGAGGATAAATGTGGCAGATTCATCTGCGACTATCATGTCGTAAAATTTCCCAAAGTGTAGCTTGTCTTTCAACACGACCATCCACACGACGATAAATCCTAGAATTCTTAGAACTAGCCACACGCCTGTTACGGAAAATGTCTGATCCAAAAGTTTGTTTTCTTTGATGAATTTGACATTGAAACTTGCCAATACGCTCATGACAAATGATATCGTGATTATTATTGTACAAAGTGCTGGTAGATAATCGCCAATGGTTTTGGCGATAAAATCAGCGAAAATTTTGACTATTATTGTCCAATTGCCATCGAATTTTACAGGAATCATGAAGATAATTATCCCAATAATCGATGGAATCAGAAATTTAAGTAATGATTTCTTGTTGGTTTTCATATTATCTCCTCGCTTTAAAATATTTCAACTAGTATATCATTAATAAAAAGATGATGCAAGAAAATAACAAATAAAGTTATTGAGAAGAAGTGAGAGATCCTTTGGTGTAATAAATTTAAAAATCTTCTGGTATTAAAATTAGAAAAATCCTCTAGCACGAATATCTAGACTACACAAATTGAAGATTTCTAAATCTCAAAATCCTAAAATCGTAAGCACGCTAACGCTTACGCGGTACGATTTTTGACGGATTTTTTCGATTTGAAATCAAACAATTTGTTTCGTATGATATTCTTAGCCAGAGGATTTTCTAATCTACAAAATCTCAAACAAAAAAGGCTGCTAGTAGTGCAGCCGTAAATTATTTTTCCGTATCTTCTGTGGTATCATCTGATTGATTTTCTTCTGCCATTGTTTCCATTTCTTCTTTCAAAACTTTGTTGTCCAAGTTTGAATCTTCAATCATGGATTTTACTTTGCTGGCATCTTTTTTGCTGTAATGTTGATCGTCGTCGTATTTCTTTTCCAACAAATCCAAGATTTTGAATCTTCTTTTGGATTCTTTCTTGATTTTTTTGAAATCTCTGATGTATGCGTAAATCAAGAATAGTATCAATACAATACCAGCGTAACCTATGATTGGGTAGGTGATGCTTATAAGTTTTTTGAATCCTAAAAAGCTTAGGAAAAAACCTACCGTAACGAATCCTATCAAATACATTTTGTATTTCGCAGGATTACTTTTCGAAAATCTTTTTGCCAACGAATAATACAAGCCGATTGCTGTGTTAAAAATCATTCCGAAAATTACCAAACTCATAATCAAACCAAGAATTGGGTTGATTTCTTCGATTAAAACTTGTGTTGGAAGATCTGAATCTTTTAAAATGTCGACTCTCATGAATAAAACAACAGCCAAAAGTGATGTTACCGTTCCTGTGATAAATCCTCCCAAAAGTCCACTGACTTTGGCTTCTTCTGATAATACGTGGTTACCACCGATTGCAAATGCCGTACTCAAACCAACCATCATACACAATGAAAAGTAATTGACTACAGAAAGCCAAGGATTGCCGAAATTTTTCGGAATAGTTCTTGCGATTGGATCCAATTGGTCAAAACTTCCGTCAAATTTCACGATTGTGTAGATTGATGCAATTAATATCAACGCCACGATAATTGGTGTGAATGCTCCGATAATTCTCGTAACTTTTTCAAAATCCATCATTCCTACGAAAATTACAAGTAGTGCGCAAATCAAAGACCCTATCCATGGAGCTAGTCCAAATTGTTGGTTGAGGTTGGATCCTGCACCTGATAGCATTACAAACCCGATTATAAATCCTGTTAAGATAAGTAAAATGTCGAATACTTTCGTGAATTTCTTGGATGCTATCTCGTCCAAAACATCGCTGTGCTCATCTGCAAAATAATACGAGCCCAATTCCAAAATAATCGCCCCGATAAATGTATGCAACAACAAAACAAATAGCGCGGTCCACAAACCAGATTTGCCATAAGCTGTGAAATATTGCAAGATTTCTTGTCCGCTTGCAAGGCCTGCACCAGTTAGAACTGCGACGTATGCAAGGGATGTGTTTAATATTTTTTTTGTCATAATATCTCCTTCTTTTGTAAAATTATATAATAAATTTTTCGGATTGCCAAATTTTTATTATATAACAAATACAATAAAATTCAAATTTGAAAACTGAACAATATGGTATAATATTCATGAAAAGAGGTGCTATATGTTTAAAGTTAAAAATTTTGAAGATAATGATGATGTAATAATCAAAGAACAAAATGGAGCGTTTAAAGTTGTAGAATACAAGAGGGATTTGTCGGTTGATTACGAACAAGCACAAAGCTCTTACTTCGCATCTGAAATGAATGTCAGAAGAAGACAATTGGTGTGCGACGTTTCCCAATCAAATATAACTGTGCAAGCGGGAGCTATGCAATGGATGGTTGGAAATGTCAATTCAACTACTGGAATAAAAGGAGCTGGAGATTTCTTCAAAAAAGCTTTGCGTGGTTCTGTCACTGGTGAAAGTGCAATCAAACCAGAATACACAGGTGATGGGCTTTTGGTATTGGAACCGACATACAAGCACATTATTTTGTTGGATGCAGATGATTGGAACAACGAAATTATTATTGAAGATGGATTGTTCTTGGCTTGCGATTCTGAATTGGAACACAAAGCTATCATGCAATCAAGTATTTCATCGGCTGTTGCAGGTGGCGAAGGATTGTTTAACCTTGGACTTCACGGAACGGGAATTGTCGCATTGGAATCTTATGTTCCAAGAGAAGAATTGATCGAAATAACTCTTGACAATGACGTGTTGAAAATAGATGGAAGCATGGCGATTGCTTGGAGTGGAACGTTGAGCTTTACAGTTGAAAGAGCTGGCAAATCATTGATAGGATCTGCGACAAGCGGCGAAGGACTTGTGAATGTGTACAGAGGAACTGGAAAAGTTTTAATGGCACCAGTTTTGGAGTAAATGAAAATGATAAACCACTAGATAACAAACCTTAATGCTTTAGAAATCTTCAATTTGTGGAGTCTAGATATTCGTGCATTAATGGTTTGTTATTTTTTATTTTCGTTCATAGCCAATTAGAAAAAAAGCGTGAAAGTTTGCAAAAATTTTCGCGTTTTTTTATTGAGATTAATTGAATATGGTATAATAAGGTAAAGAATATTCAAAGTAATGTAAAGAACATCTTGGGGGGCACTACTATGAATAAATTGAGAAATAAATTATACAAATACGAATTTATAACTATGATTTTAGGTGTAATTCTGTTTATCGTGGAATTGAAGTTTGCAACTAATTATCCTAGACTTGTAAGCGCGTTGATATCGCCATTGTCGAATATTTTCATCTACGCGGCAATAGCTATTGTGTTGATTTTGATTGTTTTGGAGATGATCAGTGCGATTAAACACAGAAATTTCGATATTTTGTTTTTCATTTTAATCATTTTAGCGGGACTTTATTTGATGTATCGTATTATTTAAAATTTGGAGGATATTATGAGTATATTTGATAAATTAAAAAGCGTTTTTTCTTCAGAAGAAAAAGAAACTAACAGCCAAGCACACAAAAATGATTGGTATGTTTTTGAATGGAGCGTAAAGGATACTGGAGAAATCTTCTATGTTGGATATGGTTATGGTGAAGATTCCAAGTCTTTCGGATTTGAAACTTATCATGGAGAAAGAATCAAGGAAAAATTAGACGTAGAATGTAAAATAATCAAGGACAACTTGGAAGAAGACGAAGCACGTGATTTGCAACAAGAAGAGTTGAAGAGAGTGTTGAAAGAAACTGACAATGTGATTATCAATCGTGTGACTCCTAATATGATTACTAGAAAATCGGGATTATTGAAGTCAGTTGCTACACCAAACTACAGATTTGAACAAGCACCAGTGTTGTATGTCTCTGAATATGAACAACATTATTTGGATATGGATTATGATGATTTTGAAAAGGTTGACTTGGATAATTTGAAATCAGTGTTCTTGGTTGAAAAGGGTGTTGACGATGAAATTATCGCGAACATTTACAAGGATGATTTGGACAAATATGTAAATCAAACAAAATCTTTGTTGGAACACGAAAATATTAAAATAGTTGATGACCAATTTGCAAATGATGTAACTGCTTGGGTATATATCGGAGATGATTCCATTGCAAAGGTTAAGGAATACGAGGACAAGGCACAACAAAAACTTTCCAAGAAAATTCCTGTATACCACATGATGGATGTGTTGAAGAAATTAAAAGAAAAGAACAAGGACAGCTTGGATGAGATTTTCAACAAAATCAAGACTACAAAAGAAGTTGTAATTCACCCACACAACAGTAGAGTTGCTGTGTTTGATATCAAAAACTTGGACGATCCAGCAAAGGGTGCGAAGGAAGGTTTGAGATATTGGAATGAAGGAGAAAAATTCAGAAAGGATTCTCATTTCCAATCTGCAATCAAAAACTACGACACTGCTCGTGAAAACGGATTGTGTACTCCTGCACTTTACAGTTCTTATGCTAGTGTTTACAGAAGCATGAAGGATTACGACAACGAAATTGATATTTTGCAAGAAGGTATCAAGAGATTGTCAAATCAAGATAATGTGTCTGAATCTCACATCAATTCTATGAAAGAAAGATTAGAAAAAGCAAAGGAACTTTTATTAAAAGAATAATTTGAACGAATTTCCCAATTTGAGAAATCAAGTTGGGGAATTTTTTATCGCTAAGCGTTATATGATATAATATATAAAGGTGGTAAAATGAAAGATGCTCTCGGAAGAAAAATAGATTATTTGAGAATTTCGGTGACTGACAAGTGCAATTTGAGATGCAAATATTGCATGCCAGAAGAAGGAATCACGCACTTGAATCACGACGAAATTCTAACTATAGATGAAACTTTGAAAATCGTTGAAGTTTTCAAAGATTTGGGAATAAAAAAAGTGCGTTTAACGGGAGGCGAACCTCTTGTTAGAAACGGAATATTGGATTTGGTAAAAGGCATCAAGGACATGGGAATCGAAGAAATCTGCATGACTACCAACGCCATCAAATTGTACGACATGGCTGATGATTTGAGAAAAAATGGTGTTGATAGATTCAACATTTCATTGGATACTTTGCATGCGGATAAATTTCGTGAAATAACTCGTGGTGGAGATTTGAAAAAGGTTTTGAAATCCATTGACAAACTAAAACAAATGGATATGAAACCTATCAAAATCAACACCGTTGTTATGAGACATTTCAACTACGGTGAGATTGAAGATTTTGTGAAATTCGCAGAGGATGGTGTGATTGTGAGATTTATCGAGCTGATGCCTATTGGTGAAGCGATTGGAAAATCTGATGATTACGTGTCGAACGAAGAAATTATCAAAAAAATTGGCAATCTTCAAAAAATTGACAGCGATTCACAAAAATCGAAGGTCGCAGAATATTATACCAATCCAAATGGTGCGATTGTGGGATTTATCAATCCGATTTCTCACAAATTCTGTTCAGAATGTAACAGAGTTAGGTTGGATTGCAAGGGCAATTTGTTGATGTGTTTGCATTCTAATAAGTCGATTAATTTGAAAGATTGTATTAGAAATGGCGAGGATATACGACAAATAATCACGCAAGAAATATACAATAAACCAGAAAGACATTATCTCGAAGAAGGTAATTTCAACAAAAGGGATATGAATACTATAGGAGGTTAATGTGGATTTAACTCATTTTAACGAAGATGGTTTGCCAAGAATGGTGGATGTATCTGAAAAGGAAACTACTAAAAGAGTTGCTGTGGCTCATAGTAGGATTTATATGAAAAAAGAAACTATGCAAAAAATCACAGAAAAATCCATCAAAAAAGGCGATGTTTTGAGTGTCGCACAAACGGCGGCGATTATGGCTGCGAAGAAAACATCAGAAATTATTCCAATGTGTCACAATATTTTCATCACAGGTGTTGATGTTAAATTTGAATTGGCAGATGATTTTATAGATATTTTCGTTCAATCAAACACAGAATCAAAAACGGGAATTGAGATGGAAAGTTTGACTGCTGCAAGTGTAGCGGCTCTTACGATTTATGATATGTGCAAGGCAATTGACCGTTCGATGAGAATTACAAATGTGGAATTACTTCACAAAGAAGGCGGCAAAAGCGGCGTTTACAACAGAAGTGTGGACAGCGATGAAGCTATTGTAATCGATGTAAATATCAGCGAGAAAAAAGGAACTGTGAAAACTCCTGTAGAATTTGCAGAACTAAAAGTGGATCACGGATTGGTTGGAGATGCACATGCTGGAAATTGGCACAGACAAGTGTCGCTTTTGGCAGAAGAATCCATCAACAAAATGCGAGAAATGGGTCTTGATTTGAAAGACGGAGATTTCGCAGAAAATATCACAACGAGAAACATTGAATTGTTTACGCTTCCTGTCGGTCAAGTGTTGACGATTGGAGAATGCGTGCTTGAGGTGACACAAATCGGCAAAGAATGTCACAAAGGTTGTGCGATTAAACAAAAAGTCGGCAATTGTATCATGCCAACGGAAGGAATTTTCTGTAAAGTTTTAAAGGGTGGAATTATTAAGAAAAATGACAAAATCAAGCTTGTAGAATTAAATTAAAAGTTTGTGTTATAATATATTCGGAGTCTGGGGGTGCTTTACGCTGAGATCTTTTTAGAAACCCTTAAACCTGCTCATGATAATGCATGCGAAGGGAAGAACTTAGAATGTTTTTTGCGGATACATGGATTGTGTATCCGTTATTTTTTTTCCAGTCTCCAAATTAATTTAGGAGGTATTTATGGAATATACAACTCAATTAGACGCTGCGAAGAAGAAAATCATTACAAAAGAAATGAAAAGAGTAGCGCAAAAAGAAAATATAGACGTAGAAATTCTTAGAGAAAAAATCGAAAAAGGATACGTGGTTATTCCTGCAAACAAAAACCACAAATCATTAGATGCACACGGTGTTGGCGAAGGTTTGAAAACAAAAATTAACGTGAATTTGGGTATTTCAAAAGATTGCTACAATATCGAAAAAGAAATGGAAAAAGTTAGAGTGGCAATCGACATGGATGCAGAAGCGATAATGGATTTGTCAAATTACGGTAAGACAAGAAAATTTAGAGAAGAACTTATCGATTACTCTCCAGCAATGATAGGAAGCGTTCCAATGTACGATTGTGTGGGAATGTTGGATAAAGAATTGAAGGATATTACTGAAGAAGAATTCTTGGAAGTTGTGGAACAACACGCAAAAGACGGGGTGGATTTCATCACAATTCACGTGGGACTTACAAGAGATATCGCTGAACACTTGAAAACAACAGATAGAATCACAAAAATCGTGTCACGTGGTGGATCATTATTATTCGCGTGGATGATTGTGAACAACAAAGAAAACCCACTTGTAACAAGATACGATGATATACTTGAAATCTGCGAAAAATACGATGTTACACTAAGCTTGGGAGATGCATTGAGACCAGGTTGTATCAACGATGCGACAGATGATTTGCAAATTCAAGAGCTAATCAATTTATCCAGAATGGCAAAAAGAGCCTACGAAAAAAATGTCCAAGTAATGATTGAAGGACCAGGTCATGTTCCAATCGATCAAATCGAAGCAAACATGAAAATCGAAAAAACAATCTGTAACAACGCACCATTTTATGTGTTGGGACCTTTGGTTACTGACATTGCACCAGGATACGATCACATAACATCAGCAATAGGTGGTGCCATTGCAGCAAGTACAGGAGCAGATTTCTTGTGCTATGTAACACCAGCAGAACATTTAAGACTACCTAACTTGGAAGATATGAAAGAAGGAATCATTGCTACGAAAATCGCGGCTCACGCTGGAGATATCGCGAAGAAAATCCCTGGAGCAAAAGAAAGAGACGACGAAATGAGTAGAGCTCGTTTCAACTTGGATTGGGAAAAAATGTTCGAGCTTGCAATTGACAGCGAAAAACCCAAAAAATACAGAAAAGAATCTCAACCAATCGAAGAAGATAGCTGCACAATGTGTGGTAAAATGTGTTCTATGAGAACAGTTAAGAAAGTATTGAACGGCGAAGATGTCAATTTAATTTAGAAAATTTGATTAAAAAATTTATTTTAAAATGAGAATTCAACCATCAAGAATATCTTGGTGGTTGTTTTTTATTTGAACGAAATTGAAAAATATTCGAGAAAATCATTGACAATGGTTATTAGTAGTCGTATAATTCTAATAGTATTAGGTAAAAAGGTGATATTATGAATGAAAAATTAGCAAAAGAAGTTATAAGATGCGTTCACAGCATTGGAAAACACCATCCTCACAAACAAATTAACGATTCTGTTAGAGGAGAAAACATGGCTTTGGGATTTATAAAATCAGAAGGCGGTTCGACTTATCCCAAAGAAATTGAACTTGCGATGGGAATTTCCAGTGCGAGAGTTGCAGCTATTATCAAAAAATTGGAACAACGAAATCTTGTAATCAGAACTGATGACAAAATTGACAGGAGAAAAACTTTGGTTACTTTGACCGAACAAGGTGAAGAAGTAGCCCTTGAAACTGAAAAGAAAATAATGTATGCGCTTGGTCAAATGTTTGATTATTTAGGAGAAGAAGATTCTGAAAATTTCGTACGAATAATCGACAAGCTTATCAAAAATTTGCCAAAGATTAGCAAAGACTGCGAAGAAAAATTTAAAGAAATGGATGATAATTTTGATAAAAATATTTAAGTATTTGAACAAAAAACAATGGATTCAAATTCTTTTGAGCTTGGTGTTTATCGTAACACAAGTGTTTTTGGATTTGAAAATTCCGGATTATATGTCGAAAATTACGATGTATGTGGAAAGTCCGGGTCATACTGTAAGTGATATTATTGGAGAGGGCAAATGGATGCTGTTGTGTGCATTTGGTTCTCTTTTATCAGCGATAATTGTAGGATATTTGGCATCGAAAATTTCGGCGTCATTTTCCAAAAATTTGAGGTCTAGAATTTTTTCCAAGGTGGAAAGTTTCTCGATGAAAGAAATCAACGAGTTTTCGACAGCAAGTTTGATAACTAGATCTACAAATGATATTACTCAAATTCAAATGGTAATAGTGATAGGTTTACAAATTTTGATAAAAGCGCCGATAATGGCAGTCTGGGCAATTACCAAAATCTACAACAAAGGATTTGAATGGACAATGGCAACTGCTGTCACTGTTTTGGTTTTAATTGTATTCGTTGCAATACTGATGGTTATGGTTATGCCGAAATTCAGAATGATGCAAACTTTAACCGACAATATCAACAGGATTTTGCGTGAAAATCTGACAGGCCTTGCAGTCATCAGAGCGTACAACTCCGAAGATTATAGGGAAGGAAAGTTCGACGAAGCAAACATCGATTTGACAAGAACACAATTGTTCACAAGTCGTGCGATGTCGACGCTTTTTCCTATGATTAATTTCAGCATGTCGATGTTGACCCTTGTGATTTATTTTATCGGGGCGGGACTTATCAATGCGGCGCAAATGATGGACAAATACGTCTTGTTCTCGAACATGGTTGTTTTCAGTTCGTATGCAATGCAAGTTATCATGTCATTTATGATGATGAGCATGATTTTCATCATGGTTCCAAGAGCAGAAATCTCTGCCAAACGTATCAACGAAGTTTTGGATACAGAACTTTCTATAAAAGATGGAAATCTTGATAGCTCAAATGAAGATTACGAATATGAAATTGAATTTGACGATGTGTCTTTCAAATATACAGATTCTGAACAATATATCTTGCAAAATATTGATTTTAAAGTCAAAAAAGGAGAAAAAGTTGCCATCATCGGATCAACTGGATCTGGGAAAAGCACAATCTTGAATTTGCTTTTGAGATTTTACGATGCGACTGAAGGTGTCGTCAAAATCCAAGGAGTAGATATCAAACAGTACAAGCTCAAATTCTTGTACGAAAAAATCGCAGCAGTGTTGCAAAAATCATTTCTTTTCAAAGGAGATATTAAATCGAACATTTCTTTTGGAGATGAAAACACCGACACTGAAATGGTAGAAGAAGCAGCGGATACTTCGCAATCTATGGAATTTATAGATAAATTTGGCGACAAATTCGATCATGAAATTGCACAATTAGGAAAGAATGTTTCTGGTGGACAAAAACAAAGACTATCCATTGCAAGAGCAATCTACAGAAAGCCTGATATATTCTTGTTTGATGATAGTTTCTCGGCACTTGATTTCAAGACAGACAGTGAGCTTAGACATCAACTCAAAGAAAACAACCCTGATTCCACGACGATAGTTGTCGCTCAAAGAGTGGGATCTATCATGGATTCTGATCAAATAATCGTACTTGAAAATGGTCAAATCGCAGGGATTGGTAAGCACAAAGATTTATTGAAAAATTGTGAAGTTTACAAAGAAATAGCCTACTCGCAATTAACAGAGGAGGAATTAAATGCCTAGACAAACTGTAAATGAAAAACCGAAAAAATTCAAAAAAACATTAAAAGAAATGGCAAGGTATTTGAAACCTTACTTCCCATTGATATTAATAGCAGTTGTAGCAAGCGTAATCGCAACGATATTGCAAATAATTGGACCAGATAAATTGAAACTAATCACAGACGAAATCACCAAAGGACTTCCTAAAATGGTAAAAGGAAAGCCTGTAATGGCTGCAATTGACATGGATAAAGTAAAATCAATCACGATGATGCTTGTGATATTTTACGGATCATCTTTGTTGTTGAATTTGCTTCAAAGATTTATCATGGCAGATGTTACACAAAAAATCTCCAAATCATTCCGAGAAAAAATCGCTAATAAAGTCAACAAATTGCCATTTAGCTATTTCGACAACACAACTTTTGGGGATATCCTAAGTAGAGTTACTAACGACGTCGACACAATCAGCCAAAGTTTGAACCAATCTGTTGGAAGTTTGCTGACAAGTGTTGTGATGTTAGTAGGAACCGTAGTAATGATGATTTACAACTCGGGGATTTTGACTGTAACGACGATTTTGTCATCGCTTGTGGGATTTGTGGTTATAATAATAATTATGAAAAAATCACAAAAACATTTCAAAGCCCAACAAGAAAACTTGGGAGACATTAACGGCCAAATTGAGGAAGTCTACACCGGTCACAACGTCATCAAGGCATACAACGCTGGTGAAATGATGATTGATAAATTCGAAGAAACTAACACGAAACTCTACACAAGTGCTTGGAAATCACAATTTCTGTCCGGACTTATGATGCCTGTAATGCAATTTGCAGGAAACTTTTCATACGTAATGGTCTGCATAGTCGGAGGTGCACTTGCGATTAATGGCAAAATATCATTCGGAGTAATTGTGGCGTTCATGATTTACGTGAGACTATTTACCAATCCATTATCAGACATTGCACAAAGCTTCAACACCTTGCAAAGAGCTGCAGCGGCAGGAGAAAGAGTGTTCGAATTTTTGAACGAAAAAGAATTAGAAGAAGAAAATGTAACTGAAAAACTCGACAGAGCAAAAGGCGAAGTCGAATTTAAAGACGTTAGATTTGGATATAACCCAGACAAAATCATCATCAAAGATTTCAGCGTCAAAGTAAATCCAGGAGAGAAAATCGCCATCGTTGGCCCAACTGGAGCAGGCAAGACGACAATTGTAAATCTATTAATGAGATTTTACGAAATAAACGACGGACAAATATTGGTAGACGGAATTGATACGAAAAAATTATCCAGAGACAATTTGAGAGACCAGTTCTGCATGGTACTTCAAGATTCTTGGATTTTCGAAGCGAGTGTCAGAGAAAACATAACATTTGGAGAAGAAAATATAACTGACGAAGAATTGATTGATGTGTGCAAACGAGTAAACTTAGATCATTTTATCAGAACACTTCCACAAGGATACGACACGATTTTAAACGACAAGCAATCATTGTCGCAAGGACAAATTCAACTACTCACAATCGCACGTGCGATGGTAAGTCACGCGCCAATGTTGATACTAGATGAAGCCACAAGCTCTGTGGATACGAGAACTGAAATAATCGTTCAAGATGCAATGGACGAACTCGCAAAAGGAAGAACATCATTTGTAATCGCGCACAGATTATCCACAATCAAAAACGCGGATTTGATACTTGTAATGAAAGACGGAGACATCGTAGAAAAAGGAAAACACGACGAATTATTAGCACAAGACGGATTCTACGCACAATTATACAACGCACAATTTGAAAGAAAATAGCGAAAATATTGTAAATTGAGATTGGGATTAATTAGTCCCAATCTTTTTTACTTTCAAATTTGATATAATAAAAAGATAAAGAGGTGATTAAATGAAATTAGAAATAATTGATATGATAGATGACGGAAGATGTGTCGCAAAATACGAAGGAAAAACAGTGTTCGTAGATGGAGGAAGTGTCGGAGAAATAATCGAAGCAAAGAAAATAAAAGAAAAAAAGAATTTGATATTCGCCACAAAAACAAAAACAATACAACAATCACCTCATAAACAAGAACCGCTTTGCCCACATTTCTACGAATGTGACGGATGCAGCATGCAAGATATTACATATGAAAAAGAATTGGAAATCAAAAAAAATTCCGTACTCAACAAATTGCAACGAATCGCGAAACTAGATATAAAAGATGTCGACATACTCACAAATGCTGAGTATTATTACAGAAACAAAGTCGATTTGAAAGTGGAAAACGGGAAACTTGGATATTACAACAGAAAAACGCACAACCTAACACAAATATCCACTTGTAAAATAGCATCAAAAGCAATAAATGAAATGATAAATTGGTTGGGAAATCACGATTTGAATGGCGTGTCGGAAATCAAAATCAGATCCAATTACAACGACGAAATCCAAATCTCCCTGGATTATTTATCAGATGAAATGCTAGAAAACTTAAAAACTGTTGATAAAATCGTAGAAATTTATGATAAAAATAAAAACTTTGATTTGATTTATAGGAAAAAACAATTTGTAGATAAAATTGGAGATTTATCATTCATAATAAGCCCCAAATCATTCTTCCAAGTAAACAAATACAACACAAGTTTGCTCTACGACACTGCAAAACAAATGATGAATGCAGAGGCAAATGACAGAATATTGGACCTATATTGCGGCATAGGAAGCACAACAATGTACATTGGAAATGGCAACAACACAATCGGAGTCGAAGTCGTAAAAGATGCAGTAAAAGATGCCAACGAAAACAAAAAACTAAACAACCTAGAAAGCATTCAGTTTATTGAAGAAAAATCAGAAAACGTCGTAGGAAAACTCACACAAGAACACTTCGATGTAATCCTTGTCGACCCACCACGAAAAGGAATGGATGAGAAAGTAGTCGACGCAATAATCAAATCCACCGCAAAAAAACTCGTCTACATCTCATGCGACCCTGCAACACTCGCGAGAGATTTGAAGATGTTAACAGAAAACGGATTTGGGGTTGAAGATGTTGAATTGGTTGATATGTTCGCGAAGACAATGCACGTTGAAGCAGCAATTCTGATGACGTATTGTGGTTTGGACAAGGAATAATAGGAGTCAACCACAACATGTAGTGGTTTGAGTACGAAAATTGGGTCAAAAACAGGCTAAAAAATACCGTTTTTTGACCCTTTTAAATAGGGCATTTGACAGATGACATTTGATGTTTCGGGATTAAAAATCCATAGGGTGAGGTAGATTAGCACAGAACTTTATTGAATAGAGAAATTAAAAGTGATATAATCAGTTGCATAAGGAGGAGTTAAATATGTGTACATGTATTGCAGTAGTAGATATTACTTTATCTCATTTATAATGAAAAAAATTAAAGGAGGTAAAGGTATGGGTATGTTTTCTATATTTGTTATTGAGAGATTTCATTATCAACCAAACCAAAAATAATTGGTTATAATGAGCTCTTAAGATTAGTTCATTATAACCGGCAAGGAGAAGGTTATAATGAAACAGAAAAACCCGAAAAATACGCAAAATTTCATTACATCTAAAAAGCATGTAAAGGAAATATTAAAATATACGAATATCAATAAACAAGATAAAATAATAGAAATTGGGTCAGGAAAAGGACATTTTACCAAGGAACTTGTGGAAATGAGTCAACGGGTGAATGCTATAGAGATTGATGAAGGTTTATGTCATGCCACGAAAAAAGCAGTTGAACCTTTTCAGAATATAAAAGTTATTCATGAGGATATTTTGAAGTTTAGCTTTCCTAAAAATACAGACTATAAAATATTTGGTAATATTCCCTACAATATTAGTACTGATATTGTAAAAAAGATTGCTTTTGATAGTCAAGCGAAATATAGCTACCTTATTGTAGAGAGGGGATTTGCTAAAAGGTTGCAAAATACCCAACGAGCTTTAGGTTTGCTGTTAATGGTGGAAATGGATATAAAAATTCTTAAAAAAGTGCCACGAGCATATTTTCACCCTAAGCCTAATGTAGATTCTGTATTGATTGTACTTGAAAGGCATAAACCATTTATTTTAAAGAAGGACTACAAAAAGTATAGATTTTTCGTTTATAAATGGGTAAACAGGGAATATCATGTTCTTTTTACTAAAAATCAATTAAGACAGGTGCTGAAGCATGCGAATGTTACTGATCTTGATAAATTATCCAATGAACAATTTTTGTCTGTTTTCAATAGTTACAAATTATTTCAATAAATTAAAAATAATTAAGCGTTCTCTAACTTTAAGAGAACGCTTAATCTTATTACATTGAAAAATGCATTCTATTATTTTCAATTATTATGATATAACATAACTATCATTTTACTTATTTGCATATTTGCACGAAAATATAGTTATCGACGACTATTCTGATAATAGCAACTAATATAGTCAATGATAACTCAAAATTTATTGATATAGTAGGTATATGTGCAACTAATTAGGGAAGATTTTAGCTTGCCATTTCTGAAACAGCTAAAACAAGTATTGCGTAAAGAATGCGCCAGTCTTCCCATGGACTTAAAATGCTTGCTTGGGGCACACATAAAACCCCTTGAACAATCTATTGACAGAGTTGAAGGACTGTCGGAGATTCTAAGACGAAGTAATCCTAAAATGGCCCTATGCCATACAGATATTCATAATTGGAACTTGATGCAACGGGATGAGCAGTTAGTTCTAATTGACTGGGAAGGCTTGAAATTGGCTCCAGTAAAAGCTGATCTCATGTTTTTTGTTGATAAGCCATATTATGATGTATTTATGAACATATACCTGAAATTACACAAAGATTTTTTAATCAATACGGATGCTTTGTTATTCTATCATATTAGACGTAAACTAGAAGATATATGGGAGTTTATTGAACAACTTTTATATGACAATCAAGAGGATAAGGAAAGAAATGAAACTATAAAAGTTCTTGATGGTGAACTGAATAACTTAGTGTTTTGAAAAAAGAATAACGTATTATTAAGCTAAATAATATTGGAGAAGAAAATGAATAAACAAGAATTATATCAAATTGCTTTCAGTATAATTAATCATAAAAAGTTACGGAACTTTGGAACTTCAGGGCATGTGGAGACGGTGGTATTGATGTCAAGGAAAATAAGATAATAGGCTATAAAAGTGTTGAAATTAATGGTTTTTGGGGTTTTAGAAGAAATCCTAAAAGCCATTTTTCTATTTAGATAAATATCTTAATTATAATTAAAGAATAAATTGAGGATCAAGAACCTCAATATTATATAGAAAATAGCCACGAAGCGATCATACCAAAAGAAATCTTCATGCAAGTCTAAGAAGAAATGGATAGACGAGCTAATATGGTAAGTGGCAAAGGGAAAAGAAGAATCTATTCCAGTAAATACGCCCTTTCAAGTATTGTCTACTGCTCTATATGTGGGGATATTTACAGGAGAATAGCATGGAATAATAGAGGAAAGAAAAAAACAAGTTATTTATAGTGTTAAATTACCAACACTCTTATTACTTCCTATGTAATGTTTACAGTTCTAGTATCATAACTTGTTCAATTAGAGGATTTAAACAGCTTTTTGTGGGCTGTTTTTTCTTTTATAAAAAATGATATAATAAATTATGAGATGCGTATTTATTGCTTATTCTCACATGCTTGTCTGTCCAATTATTGGACTAGTAGGTTTAATACTTGGGGTAAGGGAAAAAGATAGGTTTTTTATGGCATTAAATGTCCTTTTTATCTTATTACTTCCTATAGCAATGTTTGCTAGTCATCTAGTAGGATCTCTTTAAGTAAGATAATAAGTTTAGAATAAAAATTTGTAAATAATTTTAAAAAAGCTATAAGTTTATCCGCTTATAGCTTTTTATCTCTCCACTTCCTTTCCATAATAATTTTCATAGTTTTTCCTATACTGAACAAGGTCAGAAAATTGTTCTTTATTCAAAGAATACTCTTGCATAAGGGTGTTCTTTTTTTCTTGCAATTTATCGAGATTTGATAGTATTTCTTTTGTGCTTGGAAGCTTTTTATAGTTTTCTAAAATTTCTTTAGCGGCTATTTTATAAACAGAAAGTTCACTATAATATTCTTCTGCAAACTGATTATCTTCAGGATTTTTCTTGTGGTATTTATATATTTCACGATACTTATTTATAGTATAAATATTTTCCATATCTTGGGATAAACTATTCATTTCAGCTTCAATTTTCTTTATTTTATCTAACAAGTCTTGTCTATCATCAGCAGATTTTTTGATCAGGTCATCGAGTTGTGTGATAGAGTTAATTCCTTGTTCTCTAAGCTTAATTATCGAGTCAGCCATTGTTTTGATATTGTGTTTTCTTGCCCAAATTTCATAACCTTTAGAGGATTGAGCTTTTTTATTAGTAGATATATCAATAACATTTCCTACTCGTTTTTTAATAGGATTAGCTTTATTTTTGATAGCTAAATCTATTCTTTCTTTGATTTTTTCCTCAGTGTAATCTTCTCCGATAGTCTTCGATCTTGTAAATCTTTGCTTATCTTTATGATGAAAAGCAATGTGTTTACCAAACTTAATTTCATAATCAAGAGATTTCATATTTTCTAAAAACTCTTCCCACGAGTTAGACTTATTAATCATTCTGTCTATATCAAATTGCAGTTTAGATTTCCAGGAATTTCCTTTCTTGTTTTGCTCATATTCGTACCAAGATTTACCAGCAGTTTTATATTTTCTTTTGTAAGCTTCATAATATTCATCAATGACTGAAAGCTTATTTTCTTTACATAATTCGTCACTTTGAAACCTGATTTTATGATAAGATTTTTTATTAGATTGGTAGCATTTGCCAGTCTTGTAATTAACATTATTAAAAATAATATGGTTATGTATATGCCCTCTATCTATATGAGTTGCAAGAACAAATTCATAATCTTCTTTTAAAATTTTCTTACATAATTCCATTCCAATTTCGTGAGCTTTTATAGGATCAACCTCTCCTGGTAGAAAAGATTGAATTAAATGTCTAGCCAAAACTGTACCTTTAGTATCATTATCTTCTCGTGTTTTCATAAATTGTATATGAGCAGTAGCTGGGTGACATTTAAATGAAGATACCAAGACTTTTTCATTAGTTTTTTCACTCTTAGTTATATAATCTATTGCCAAATTTAGAGTTGATTTTATAGGATGTATTTTTGTAATTGCCATATTAGTCACCATAGCTTTCTTTTGATTTATTAAGAAGTAGGGAATGGATCTGCCATATTTTTCTTGATAATTTTTCTATTTCTTTATTCATTGCTTCAATTTCATTTTTGTATATAACACCAGTTGTATTAGTTGCTTTTGCAATCTGGTTTATATTATTTGTTGCATTCGAAAGTAGCCATTGTAGGTTTCTAAATGGTTCTAAATCTACAACATAAATCTCTTTTTCTAATACACACTTTCTAAGAAAGTGGGACATAGTTTTACAATTAGCAAGTTTCATTTTCTTTTCAAAGATTTCTTTTTCTTCATCTGTTAAATATATTTTTAGTTGATTATTTCTTTTTCTATTATCCATAGTATATCTCCTTATCATAAATTATTGGGGTCTTAGGGTTCTCCCTAACAAGGTAAAATTGATAAAAAAAGAAGCAGACCATAAAGGTTCTGCTTCATCAATTTTTCGTAAGTGGGTACTCACTTACTGTGCTTGCTACATAAGAATAAATTAGATATCAAGCATTAAGCAAGTTTTGAATTTATAGCTATATTATACCAAATTATAATGATGTATTCAATTTGAAGCCATCTGTGAATATAAAAAATAATATTCATTGACATATACAGGAAGAAGAGTTATAATATCTATGAATAAAAATTGTAAAATTCATAGACAAAAAACCACTCTCGGAGGATAAAAATATGGGAAAGGCATTTACAGAAGAAGAAAAGATAAAAATCAAAGAAAGTATTATGGAAACAGCTCTTGATTTATTTCATGATAAAGGGACAAAATCACTTAGCATTTCGGAATTGACAAAAAGAGTCGGAATAGCTCAAGGGAGTTTCTATAATTTTTGGAAAGATAAAGAATCTCTTGTCATTGATTTAATGGCATATAGATCAATACAAAAATTGGAGAACATTGAAAAAGAATTTTCAAATTCACTTACGAATCCTAAAAAATTCCTTTCAGAGGTAATTTTTAAGTATTCAATAGACATGACTGAGAAAATTAGAAATCAGCAAATTTATCAAGAGGCATTTAGAATATTTGCGAGTCAAGATTCAAAGAAAGTGAATAGAGTAGAAAATCTATATGGGGATTTTTTGGATAGGTTAATAGATTATTGGTACAAAAACAATGTAGTAAAAAGCGTAGATAAGCAAGGTTTATCAAATGCCTTTGTTGGAAGCTTTGTTCTATGTTCAAATTATTTCCATTTTAATGAAGATACATTTGAGGAAGTACTTAATATTTATATACAAAGCATTGTTTTTAAATATATAGAAATTTAATTGTAAAAAGGAAGGTGATAGATATGATTCTGGATTTTAATGAGATAAAAAAGGAAGATGTATTAATTGTTGGAGGTAAGGGAGCTAATCTTGGAGAAATGACTTCGGCTAAAATAAATGTTCCAAGTGGTTTTGTTATAACAGCAGACGCATATAGAGATTTTTTAAAAGTAAATGCTATTGATAGCCTCATTGAAAATGGAATTAAAAAATCAGCAGATGATGAAAAAATACTTCTAAATGAAGCTGAGCATTTTAGAGGAAAGATAAAGTCTGGGAAATTTCCTGAGCAATTGGAAAATGCAATAAGAGAAAAATATTTTAATCTTGGAAATAATACAAGAGTTGCAGTGCGTTCTTCAGCAACGGCAGAAGATTTACCGGATGCCAGTTTTGCAGGGCAACAAGAAACTTATTTAAATGTTCAAGGTATTGAAAGTGTATTAAATGGGGTGCGTAATTGTTATGCTTCACTTTGGGGGAATAGAGCTGTAAGCTATAGATTTCATCAAGGTTATGATCAAACTTCAGTTTCTATTGCAGTTGTTATTCAAGAAATGATAGAGAGTGAAAAATCAGGAGTTTTATTTACTGTAAACCCAGTAAACAAAAAAGAAAATGAGATGCAAATAAATGCAAGCTTTGGCTTAGGAGAAAGCGTTGTAAGCGGAAGAGTTACAGCGGATAGCTACATTATTGACAAATCAGGAAATATAATCGAAGTAAATATTGGAAGCAAGGAAACTCAGATTATATACGGGTATAAGGAAACTGTTGAAGTATCGGTAAACTCTGATAAAAGAAAAACTCGTGCATTAAATGATAGAGAAATACTTGAACTTATGAAGTGCGGTTTAGAGATTGAAAAACACTATGGTATGCCTATGGATATTGAATGGGCTATCAAAAATGATATTGTCTATATTTTACAAGCGAGAGCGATTACCACATTAAAAAATTCCAAGAATGATATAACTGACAATGATTTAATAGAGAAGTATATAAAGGGTAAAAAAATCAAAAAGGATACACAAGAAGTAATGTCATTCTTTTTAGAAAAAATGCCTTTTGCACATAGAGTCCTTGATTTCGATTATTTGATGGCAATTAATGATCAGAAAGTAAACATTTTGTCAGAAGGTGGAATTATTTTACCAAGAAATCCAATTATAGATGATGATGGTATACAAACTTTTTCTGATGACGGAAAGCGAATTGGAAAGAATATTTTTAAATTTTTTAATATTTTAAAGAACATGAAAGATTTTGAGTTCTGTTATAAGAAGTGCAAAGATTTTATGAATATATATGAAGTTGAAATAGAAGAAATCAAGCACTTAAATTTTGAAAATATGACATTAACGGAGTGTGGAAATTTTTTAGAAGAAAGTTATGTTCTTTTGCAAAAGCTTGCTTATGATAGATTCAAATATGCATTATTTCCATCAGTTTTAAATAGCAAGAAATTTACCAAAATAATAAAAAAAGTAAATAGCAATTATTCATCATTTGATTTTTATTGGGACTTAGATAATAAAACATCAGTGGTTACAAATGATGTCTATAAAATGGCTCGTGAGATAAGAAAAAATGAAGCTTTAAAAAAAGCAATAATTTCCGGAGATAATTTTAAGGAATTATATAAAAAGTATAACGATTTTAAGAATATATCAGATGAGTTTATGAAAGATAATGGTTTTAAATCTGATTATAATTGTTATTGTTTATCTGCAAAAACATTTCTTGAGGATCCTGATAGGCTGATAAATATATTACGACCTATATTAAATGAAAATAGTAATGAAAGTAACGATATAAAGGATTTTTCTAAGCTTATGGAGAGCGTAAAGGAAATCTATGGTAGAAAGTATCAGGATGTAGAAAAACAGATAAAATATTTTAGATATTTTCATGTGGTTCGTGAAGAAAGTCAATATTTGTGGGAAACACTATTTTATTATGTGAGAAAGTGTGTTAAAAGAATTAACTTTATACTCTTGGGTGATGAAAATATAGAAACTGGAGTGGCTAATCTTTTTCATAAAGAATTGTTGGAAGTAATTAACAGAGGTAATTTAAATGAATCAGATAAGGAAAAAATAAATAGGAGAAACGAAAAATTTCATTTAGCAGTAAAAGTTTGGGAAGCTTCAAAGTTATTGATTTTTAAAACAGATGGTGATGTCTTAAAAGGAGTAAGCGGAAGCACTGGCATTGCTGTTGGAAAGGTGTGTCTAATAAATAGTCCCAAAGAATTTTATAAAATGAAAAAAGGAGATATATTAGTTTGTCATCTTACAGATCCTGAATGGACTCCATTATTTAAGCTGGCAAGTGCTGTTGTGGCAGATACAGGTTCTGCTTTGAGCCATGCTGCAATTGTTGCAAGAGAATATAATATACCGGCAGTTCTTGGAGTTGGTTTTGCAACTACCAAATTCAAAGATGGAGATACCATACAAGTAGATGGTAATACCGGCGAGGTCAAAGGTTGCTGATATGAAATCAAAAAATCAAATAGATCAAAAAGAATTGAGAAGACAAAAGATTTTAAGTGAATCACTTTTACCTTTGATAGTAAAAATGTCTGTTCCAACAATTGTTGGTATGCTAATTATGGTTATTTATAATTTGACAGACACATTTTTTGTCGGACTTTTAAATGATAAATCGATGACAGCCGCTATTGGTGTTGTTTTTAGCTTCGTGAGTATTATTCAGGCTATTGGTTTTTGGTTTGGATATGGTAGCGGTAATATTATGTCTAAAAAACTTGGAGAACAAGATGAAGAAGAGGCGACAATTATTTCTTCCATAGGAATGGCATTTTCTATTATAAGTGGATTTTTGATAGCTATAATGTCATGGATTTTTATATCAGACTTGACAAAGTTCATTGGTGGGAATGCTTCTGTTAACTTATTTGAATTTACTACTCAGTATTTAAAGGTGATTATAATAAGCGTTCCATTTAGTCTGTATTCTATTACTATTTATAATCAATTGAGGCTTTGTGGAAATGTAAAAGATGGAATGATAGGTTTACTTTTAGGAATGTTCAGCAATATGGTTCTTGATCCTGTATTTATGTTTATATTCAAGTTCGGGTTTGTTGGAGCTGGAATTGCAACTTTGACAGGGCAAATAATTGCTTGTATTTCACTTACTATGTTGGCGAAAAGAAATGGCAATATTCCTGTTTCTTTGAAAAATGTAAAATGTAGTAAAGAACGCATATACCATATTCTTGTAGGAGGAATGCCTAACTTTTCAAGGCAAGCAATTACAAGTGTTTCCCTCATTTTATTGAATAGAGTTGCAGCAAGCTTCGGGGATAGTATTATTGCAGCATTAACCGTAAGTTCAAGAACAGTTGCCATAGCTTATATGATTATGATTGGATGGGGGCAAGGGTTTCAACCTATTTGTGCAATGAATTATGGTGCAAAAAAATATGACAGAGTTAGATCAGCATTTAATTTGACAGTTGTTGTTGGAACTATATTTTTGATTATATCAGCAGTGGCGCTATATATTTTTTCGGAACATTTTATTATTGCAATGTCTAAAGATAGTGAAGTTATTTCTATAGGAGTGCAAATACTTAGAATGCAATGTATAACAATTCCATTGTTAGCCTATTATGCGATAAGTAGTATGTTGATGCAAAACATAGG
Source organism: Finegoldia sp. P1-F-LS (assembly GCF_052932205.1). Taxonomy (NCBI): domain Bacteria; kingdom Bacillati; phylum Bacillota; class Tissierellia; order Tissierellales; family Peptoniphilaceae; genus Finegoldia; species Finegoldia sp. P1-F-LS. The sequence continues at coordinate 266,627 of NZ_JBRFJH010000002.1, forward strand.
CAAATATTTTTGGTCGTTGATAATTTCGATTTCAAGGCAAGGTATTTTCTACATACCTCTTTTATATTTACTTACTAATTTATATGGAGAATTTGGGATATATTTGCTCCAACCAATAGCGGATATTTTGTCATTTGTTTTAGCTGTTATTGTTGTTTATAAAATAAAAAATGAACTAAAAAACGAAGAGAATATACATTAGATGAATTAGCAACAGGTTGAATAGTTGGAGGAAATTACTATGTATTATTTTATGTCTAATGCTTATATAGAAAAAATTTACAGACCTTTTTGATACTGGTAATTATAATAAAAAATTAAATACAAATAACAATCGAAAAAGTTTCTTTCATTTTAGAGGATTTATGCCTTAGGGCATAAGTCCTTTTTTTATGTTCAAATTAATCATTGAAACTCAAAGAAACTCAAAAATACTATAAAAAATAAAAATTTTGGTTACCAAAGAGGGCAAATTTCACTTTATAAAGTGAGGGGTATTTTTTCATCTTTCTATAAAAATCCAAATACTTTGAAGTGTGAAGATTCTTGAAATTGATTATGTGAGATTAGTATATTTCAAATTTAATCCACTAACCAAGATAAAAAAATCAACTTACATAGGAGGTAAAAATGCAAGCAATAAAGATTTATAGCATGAGAGTTGCTATGTTATGTAGACTTTATGATCTTAAATTAATTAATGATAAGGAATATACAAAAATAAAAAATAGAATAGAAAATGATTATAAGAAGAGAGATAGAAAGTAGTTAATCTTGTGATATAATAACACTGTAGAAAGATACAAAATGGGAAGGAGGTAAAATGAATACTAAAGTAAAATTAATAAAAGCTTCAAATACTGGAGCAAGAAATAGAAATGCACTAGATTTAGATTTAAAACGAGTTGCAGCATATTGTCGAGTAAGTACAGATAGTAAAGACCAACTTGAATCATATAAATCGCAAGTTGATTATTACACAAATCTAATAAAAAATAATAAGAACTGGACTTTGGCTGGTATATACGCAGATGAAGCAACAACAGGAACAACTGCAACTAAAAGAGCAGACTTCATGAGACTAGTAAGTGATTGCCAAAATGGAGATATAGACATGATAATTACTAAATCTATATCAAGATTTGCTAGAAATACATTAGATACATTAAAGTATGTAAGACTATTAAAGGAAAACAATGTTGGAGTAGTATTTGAAGAAGAAAATATAGATACTTTGACAATGGATGGAGAGCTATTACTAACAATATTAAGTTCAGTAGCTCAACAAGAAGTAGAAAATACCTCAGCCCATGTAAAAAAAGGACTGAAAATGAAAATGGAAAAAGGGGAACTTATTGGTTTTCAAGGTTGCCTTGGATACGACTATGACCCTATAACAAAAAGTATCTCTATAAATGAAGAAGAAGCCAAAATTGTCAGATATATCTTTAAAAGATATTTAGAAGGCAATGGTGGTTCGGTCATTGGTAGGGAACTAGAAGAACAAGGATATCTCACCCCTAGAGGTAAAACAAAATGGTCAGACACTACAGTGTTAGGAGTAATTAAAAATGAAAAGTATATTGGCGATATACTAATGGGAAAAACTTTTACAGTTGATCCAATAACAAAAAGAAGACTAGCAAACTTTGGTGAATCTGATAAATATCACATCGAAAATCATCACGAGCCAATTATATCAAAAGAAGACTTTGAAAAGGCACAAGAGATTAGACTCAGGAGAGCACAAAATAGAAACACCATTGCTAACAAGGATAGGAAGAGAGAAAAATTATCAAGACAATACGCTTTTTCAAGTATGCTGGAATGTGGATTTTGTGGAGAGATACTTTCAAGAAGAACTTGGCACACCAGTTCCATTTACAAAAAAATTAACTGGCAATGTGTAAAGTCAACTAAAAAAGGTAAAAAATATTGCCCTCATTCAAAAGGAATACAAGAAGCAGCAATAGAAAAAGCTTTTGTTGAAAGCTATAGGCAATTATGCCATGCAGATTCAACAGTAATAGATGACTTTTTAAAAATTATTGAGGAAGAAATAAATGATGAATCTTTAGTCAAAGATTTGAAAAAGATAGAAAATCAATTAAATAGAATCATTAGTCAAGAAAGAAAGTTAGTTGATCTTCATTTAGAAGATAGTATAGACGAAGAAGTTTATGCTAAAAAGTATAAAAAACTTACAAAACAAAAAGAAGAATTACTTGATGAAAAGAAAACACTAGAACTAACGATAAAAGATGAAAACTCTATTAAAGAAAGACTAAAGCAATTTAAAAAAGTCTTAGAAAATAAAGAAATTATAGAGGAATTTAACAGAACAGTATTTGAAAGTATAGTGGATAAAGTCGTGGTTGGAAGGATTGACAAAGACGGAACAGTCCACCCATATGACTTAACATTCTACTTCAAAACAGGAATTAAAGATAGTCAAGATTCTAATAATTTCAAAGATAAAAGAAAAAATGCCAAAGACAATGACATTGATAAATTGTACTCCTACAAGAATGACGAGGATAAAAAATTATGTTCCCAAGCAAAAGACAACGCAACAAGTCTAAAAAGGAGAAACAAATTATTCCACAGTGTACACCTGAAAAAGAAGAAGCCATCATGGATGCTTTGAGACACTTCAAAATGATTTGATAGAAAAAAATGGCAGCCTATGACTATCTGTATTTATGACATTCCTACTTGGTATTGGAACGGCGTTGTTGTATATCATTATGGTGTTCTGCTTATTTTGGGCGTTAGCTTCTTTTATTCAAGGAGAAGTCGGAATAGGTATTTCTGGATTGGTTGTTGGTTTCCTATTTAGTCCTTACGGACTTCCGATGGTAGGAGTAACTGTGATAGAGTTTATTGAATTGATAAATGATAAAAATAAAGCGGTTTGGATAAATTAGTATTTGTCAAGGAGGGAATATGGATTTTAGTAGGATGATTCCTGAATTATCAGTTTTTGATATTAATCTGACTAAAAAATTTTATAGTGAATTAGGATTTAAAATTGAATATGAACGTGCTGAAGATAAATTCGTTTTCATGTCTTTTCAAGATAGTCAGTTTATGTTCGAACAAATTCATGATGATGGTTGGAATATAGGTGAGCTAGTATATCCTTTAGGAAGAGGAATAAATTTTTCAATAGCTGTCGATGATATTGAAGAACTGTATCAATTAGTGAATAATTTGAATATAGAATTATACAGAGAACTAACCAGAAACACATATCAAGTTAATGAAATAGAAGAAATGCAAATAGAGTTTTTAATTCAAGATCCCAATGGGTATTTGTTAAGATTTACTAATTAACAAATACCAGTTTGTCGAGCTAAATAAAACTGAATACCAAAGATACAAGACGATAGAAAGTAATAATTCTGTCGTCTTTTTAATTTTAAAGAAAGGAGATAAGTATGAAAAAATTATAGCAAATAAGATAAGAATCAAAAGAAATAAAAGATAAAATTGACCATACAGAAGAAAGGTTAAGGCAACTAAAAAATCAAGAAAAGAAGATATTGAAACAAGACATGGAGAAAAGAAGAAAAGAAAGAACTTGCATCGAGTATTGATTATCAAGTAGAATTATACTAAGAAGATTTGCACCAACTTAGTTGACACAACTAAGACAATATTTTTCCATTTGTGTAATGACCTATACGTTGAGAGAGGAGGTAAACTAAATTGATGAAAACACTTATTATGTTAGTCATTATCTGCTTAACAGCATCAATTATGATGGTAAATTTAATACTTATTATACCGAAATTTGGCTCGAAGCATTTCGGCGCACCTGATGATATCAAAGTTATGATGAGTAAGTTGCCAGATAAACCGATTTGGGTCAATATAATCGGCGGACTTATCATGATACTTGGATTGCTAGCCATTATAGCCGTTCTAGTCTGGGCAATTGTTGATACAGTAAAATTTAGTTTAACTTTTCAGCAAGCCTTTGTTAGATTTTTAATATTATTTGAAGGATATAAGCTTTTTGATATTATATTTTTTGATTACCTCATGCTTACCAAGTTAAAATTACCGACTAAAGTTTATCCACAGACGATTGGTGCCAAGGGATATGATAATTTTGGGTTTAATGCGAAAAGTCAGATTACAAAAGTTATAATATTCTTTTTCATGAGTCTAATTTTGGCATATTTACTGACCATTCTGGTTTAAATAGAAATTTACAATATTTAGAAAAAAGACGATTAGAAAAGTAAAAATCTAGTCGTCTTTTTTATTACAAGAAAGGAAATTAGTATGAAAAAATTAGAACAAATAAGACAAGAGTCAAAAGAAATAAAAGATAAAATTGACGATAAAGAAGAAAGATTAAGGCAACTAAAAAATCAAGAAAAGAATATATTAAAACAAGACATAGTAAAAAGAAGAAAAGAAAGAACTCATAGGCTCATAACAAGAGGAGCAATCTTAGAAAGCCTTATAGAAAATGCAGAAAAACTAACAGATGAAGAAATAAAAATCCTACTAGAAGAAGCAACAAAGACAAAAGAATTTAAAGAAACACTAAAAATAATGAGAGCAAATTAAGAAAAATATAGGGATCTATAAATAACCAAATCTCCCTTAGATTTTCTAAGGGCGCAATTATACACCCTAAAGGGTGCTTGCGTCCTGCGGAGCCAAACCCTTGCAGGGAGCAACAACCATTCGCTTTTTAAAAGTCAAGGGTAAATAAACTCGCTAAGGCTCGCCCTTGACTTTTAAAATTTGAAATGAACAAAACAATTAAGCCGACATACTGAAACAACAAAAATTAATTCAGTAGTCGGCTTTTTTAATTCTATCATTTCAAAACGCTCATTCACAAAGTGGATATAAAAAATCTATTAAGCCTCCACCTAAAACAACAAAGAAAGAAAGACTAACTATTAAAAGTCAAGAGGTAAAATGCTAAAAATATAAGAATTGATATTGATAAAAACTGAATAAAAATAAGCATGAAAAAATACCCTAGAGTTTAAGAATTTAAAAATAGGGTT